>NZ_JAHREU010000139.1:0-4010 GCF_020883145.1 Microcoleus sp. CAWBG27 | reverse complement strand
TGAAACCAAGAAGGTGAACATCGAATAAGGATGAGTTTTGACGACCAAAATGAAATGTTACATCCTTGGCAGTCGTCACTCATTTGTTTATTATAACTTGCTTATGTTATTAAATTTTCATTCCTAAAATCAATAAAAGCGTCAAAAAAAGTCGAGAAAAAGAGCCATGACCCCTGAAGAACTAGAGCAGTTGGAATTCTTTACGGCAGAAATTGCTAAAATTTTGTATAAGAATACACCCTCAAGTGAACTGACCAGTCTGGAAAATATTGAAAAACATCTCAGGCAACAATGGCTGGAAACAGTGGGCCCACAAATCGGTTTTTTTTATCAAACAAGCAACAGGAACAGAGCAAGGACGACCGCGCACAGTAAAAAGCTGTATTGGTGAACTAAGAATTACTGAAAAACAGGCAGAAAAATTAGAGGTCAAGAAATCTACTCGATTATCTCCATTATTTGAAAAATGCTGTTTGCGTCAAATAGCTAATCTTTCCTACGAAAAAGCTGCCCTGTGAAATGGAAGCTCAAACAGGAGTAAAGATAGGACATACTTGTTTACACCGATTGGTAGAAAAACAAGAATGGTCAGAACCTCATGCCAAAATCTATGTGAAAGAAACAAGCATAGATGGAGGGAAAGTCCGTCTCAGAGGGAAGTTGGGCGAAGGCTCTCATTGGCAAGATTACAAAGCAGTGCGATTACATGAAAGTTATCATGGGGCTTTTTATCAAGAGAATGAAGAGTTAATTAACTATATAAACCATCAGCCATTAGCCGATATATTAACTTGTTTGGGTGATGGGCATGATGGAATATGGAATATTATAAGCCAGTTAAATCCTGGTAAAAACCGACGAGAAATATTAGATTGGTATCATTTAATATAAAATTTATATAAAGTGGGAGGGTCGTTGAAATCTCTAGCGAAAGCCAAGAAATTTTTGTGGGAAGGCCAGGTAGAATCCACCCTAAATTTATTTAAAAATTCTCGCAAAAAAAACGCCAAAAAGTTTTGCAAGTATCTAGAAAAGCATCGCTATCGAATTGTTAACTATGAGCAATTATCAGAAAAAAAGATTTGTTCCATTGGCTCGGGAGCGGTCGAATCGACAGTCAAACAAATAGAAGGTTGAAAATTTCGGGAGCTCAATGGTTGCAAAAAAATGTCATAACAAGATGCTAAAACTTCGTTGTGCTTACCTTAACGATCTGTTGGCTATTTGAGGCTTTTTCAAAACCGGGATGCTCCCGATCGCATCATGGTTGATACTTCCTTGGATGAGTGCGTGGCACTGTATATTAAATTGGTCGAACGGCGGGCGTTAGCAATCCTTTGGTATCATTGATTCCAGCTTCTAAAGCTAATTCTGGCGTATCGAATTCATCCTTTAAATCACCGTATAGCGAACCACCGTAAGCCAGCCGATAACCAAACTGGTGGGGATTAGTTGACGAACGCCACACTTCGAGATAATGAAACCTTTTTAAAGGTGTGCTGAGCCAGAAATTATCCCGAAGAATTGGAGCCAAAACTTGCTTTGCTTGCCATCTGTAATTACAATTATCGCAGCAAATATTTAAGCTGTGTGGATGGATGCGATAAATATCGGTTGAACCACAAGTCTGACAGTTTTTATTCATCGTTAAGGTCGAAAACCGACGCAGCATTTAAGATGAAATTATTTTTCGTATATTTTTGGGTAAGTGTTGCATTTTAGGAATACATCTATTATATTTGAAAAAGGTCGTAAAACAGAAATTTATGCAGCTAACTTACAAATACAAACTCAAGCCAACCAAGTCCCAAGCAGCAACAATATCTACTCATCTGGAACTTTGCAGACGGCAGTATAATTACCGATTGAGTGAACGGTTCAGATGGTGGGAAGCTACCAGAACACCTATCAATGCTTGTTCCCTGAATACTTCCATAGTTCGGGTAGAGGAAATTTATAAGAATATTCCTGTGACCATAACACAAATTAGAGATGGCAGAAAGAAGGATAAGGCAGGTAATCCTATCACCCAAAAGAGTGACGAATTTTCTAATATTGTCTGTGGTTACGTGCAATGGCAAACTGTACAGTTAGCTGACTTAAAAAACACCAAAAAACTATTTCCTGAGTACAAGAGTTTGGACTCTCAAGTTCTACAAAATGTAGTCAACAGAGTGGAAACTTCTTTCTCAAATTTTACCACCCCTGACAAGGATGGCAATCGTAGAGGAAAGCCTAGATTCAAAGGCTTTCATTACTACAAGTCTTTCACCTATCCGCAGATTGATAACCTAAATATTATCAAGGACGAGCAAGGTAGGATTTGTATTTACCTGGCAAAAATAGGTCAAGTGCCGATGGTATTTCATAGGTCAATACCCACGGGATTCAAGGTCAAGACTGGAACGGTTATCAAAGAAGTGGATGGATGGTATATCTCCCTGACACTCGAAGATAAAATGGTTCCAGTAACGGTTACAGAAATTCAACCGACCGAAGACAACAGCCTTGGTATTGATTTGGGAATTACTAACTACGTTTATTTATCCAATGGGGAAAGAGTCGAAAACCCTAGATTTTTGGTAGAAGTTCAGGGGGGGGGTAGCTCCCGATGGCTCGAATATGATAGAGTAGGGGACATGGAAAAGACTGTGCCGGAACTAATAGCAGCAATCAGCCCTAGTGACTGGGCACTTGCGCCTCAAAGCATCCTCGAACTAATTTACGAATTAGTTCGTAGGACAGATAAGCTTGAGGCAGAAATGGCGCAACTGAGAACCGAAAATGAACTACTCAAAGAACAGGTAGCCAGAACATCAGCTAACTCGTCACAGCCACCATCAAAGAATCCGCAAGGGTTTAAGCCTAATCGGAAGGAGTCCACCGGAAAAAAACGGGGTGGGCAATTAGGACATATCGGATCTCAACGGAAGCTATATCCAGAAGAAATGTGCCAAGAGGTAATCCATCATTACCCGCAGGAATGTAGTGGATGTGGAGCCAAAATAGAGCAAGTAGGCAATCAGCCAGCCGACTATAGACATCAAATAGTAGAAATTCCACCAGTACAGCCAATCATCACAGAACATCAGTTTCATCCAGTCACCTGTAATTGCTGTGGCAAAAAAAATCATGCAGCATCCATGCCTGAAATAATTAGAGGAGGTGGATATGGAGCAAGAGTAACAGCGTATGTAGGTCTCTTGAGCAGTCAGTACCGACAATCCTACCGCCAAATTCAGCAACTAATGCAAGCAGTGTTCGGGATTGAAATGTCCATCGGCACTATTAATCGTTTACGGATAGAAGTAAGTGAAGCCCTGGGTGATGCGGTGACAGAGGCTCAAAGTTACATCCAGCATTCACCAACGGTCGGAGTAGATGAGACTGGATTTAAGCAGCGCAATGGTGATGGTCAAAATGCAGCGAAGACCAGCGGTTGGCTGGGGAGCATCCCACTTTTTAACTAAGCAGAAGTACCGAGTTTGATCTGGTTATTTAAATATGCACATCTCAGTCTTAAAATTTGAGGCACATTTTTTTCGTTCCACTGTGCACCTACAATCTTAATTCTTGCTCCAATCTGTTTTATTAAAGACTCTACAGCTCCCGAACCAATGTCAATGCCCTGAATAAAGATAATTTTGGTAATCTGGGATTCTTGATTGATGTTTTAGCAGATATTTCTGGAACTTTTCACTCCCTTTACTCGTAACTCCTACAAATTCGGCTATAGCTTCTAATGTTGACCCTTCCCACAGTTTGTGAAAGCGCTCTCCTCAGTCGTTTGAGCGAACCTCCTACTTTACTGTAGTTTAGACTAAAAAATGAGCGCATCTAAAAGTAGCCACCTTTGAATACGAAGGCAACCTGTTGCTCAAAAGCTCAAAAAGTAGAAGATTAAATAGCTAATCTTGAAGACTTTTTGCGCCGAGAAACCCGTTTTTTGACAGTCGGATAGCACGGTGCCTTGGTACGTACCCTTCCTTTTTCCCAACCGGGGGATTTTC
>NZ_JAHREU010000138.1:0-4052 GCF_020883145.1 Microcoleus sp. CAWBG27 | reverse complement strand
GAGTGAAAGTCTTACCTCATGAGTTAAAACAGTATTTGCCCTCATGGCAACGTTCTGAAACTTTACCAAAATGGGATATCACAATTATCCCATTGTGACTGGTATTTTATTTATCCGCGAGTCCCTTAACTTGTTTTCCTGCTGTCAGCTTAAGGCGCTTTCTCACATTCCGGCAGGGGTTTAAACCCCTGCCTCATATAGCAGTCCTAAATCATTTGCATGATTTTGTAGGGGGTTCTTAAAGATCCAGGTTAGCCCGATAGATAGGGGGTAGGCACGGGGCACTACCCCTACAAATCTGCATGAATCATTTAGGATTGCTATAGCTTAAGTCGGTTGAAACCGACTGCAATTATTAGACAACACCGCAAAAATATTTTTGCGGTGTTGTTTGCATAAATTCTTGTTCGCTGTCCCCCGTTCCCTGTTCCCTATTCCCGACTTTTGCAAGAAGTCTAATTATTTTTGCAATTCAAGTCTATTAGACTTATTGCCGAAATCAATCCTTACAAATAGATAATTTATGAATTTTTGACATACTCCCCTGCCTGAAGGCGAGGGGATTCTAAGCTCAAACAGCAATTGCAGGCATAGCCTGTCTAACATCGCCTAACTTAACGGTTGATGCCCCAACCGCACAAATATTTATTGCAGCGTTCTCGTCTCTATCATTTACATTCTGACAGGACGGACAACGCCATTGTCTTGTGTTCAAATCTAACTCTTTCAGAACGTGTCTACAGTGCGAACAAGTCTTGCTAGATGGATACCAACGGTCGATAAAAACTACTTGTTTTCCTTTCTTTTTGGCAACCCATTCGATAATTTGGAGGAAATTACCAAACGCAAGGTCTGAGATTTTACGCCCCCAAAGCCGTTGCATTCCCTTTAGATTCAGAGTCTCAAAGCACAACACGTCAAACTTATCAGTCAGTTCCTGAGCCAATTTCCAGAACCAATCAGAGCGACGATTCACTACGTCCTCGTGTTTGCGAACTAAATGGAGTCTTGCTCTTTCTCGATTGGCTGAACCTTTCCGCTTTTTGGAATGCTGACGATTTGCTTTCTTGATAGCGCCGAGGGACTGTTTGAGAAATTGCGGTGATTCAATCTTGGAACCATCTGAGCAAGTGAGGAACGTCTTTAAGCCGAAATCAAAACCAGCGATTCTACTCGTCTCGATTTTGATTTTAGACTCTTCAACGCTGTCAACGACTACAACCATGAACAATTCTCCTAACGGAGTACGTTTAATGGTTAACGTCTTGACTTTCCCCTCTATCTCTCTGGAGTTCCAATACTGATAAACGCGATTCCCAATTTTAATTCGATTGCCACCTAAAAATTTATAGCCAGCTTGCTTGAGGGTGAATGATTTGTATTTACGGACTTTCTTGAATCCAGGGGGTCTAACACCTTTCTTGTGATACTTAAAAAACAGTTGGTAGGCTTTCTCAATGCGTTGACAGATATCCTGCACAGCCTGAGAACCCACTTGTTGCCAGAAAGGTTTACGCGATCTTTGTTTGGCAATATGACTTTGAAGTTTGCTGCAATTCAAGTGCTTGCCCCACATCCGGTAGTACCGCTTGTGGAGTGCGATGCAATGGTTGTAGATCACCCCGGCAGCATTGATGCTTCGCTTGAGATGTCTGTTCCGCTTGCTTTGATATAGCTTGAACTTCAATGTTTTCATGTTAACCATGATATCATAACGGATAGCAATTGGGTAGCCAAATGATCAAACAAAGATTAAGTATTCGGGTTGCGGTGAGTCGGCTAGAGAAGTTACGGAGAATCGCCAAACAAAAAGAAAAAACAATGACCCAGCTTGTCGAGGATTGGATTGATGCACTTAGAGAAGAAAAGCCGTCCTAAAAAGACGGGGCTTTAAACCCAGTTCTTTGGTAAGGTGCAGATTGTGCACCCTACAAAGTGGCTACTAACTAGCAAGATTTACTTTTGTGACTTCACCTGCGACAACCTTAACTGTTTGTTGAATTTGACTTCCATCAACTTTCAACTGATAAGAACCGGGTGAAAGCTCGATCGCCCCAAACCATCCTTTACCATCCGCCCGCAGTTGCCGCACCTTGCCACCAGCATTAACTGCCTGCAATGTCAAGCCCGCACCGTCGCAGCTTCCTTGGCATCGCTGCAACATTCCGGCGATCGCCCCAGCAGTCGGCCGCGACTTCCAAGGCATATCAGGAATCCCCGCCGGAGTGGCCCACACAGGCTGAGTTTGAACAGTTTTACCCGTCGCAGCGTCAACGTATTGACTAGGCTGCGACAGCGCATTATAAAACCAATCATTACTCTGCGACAGGAATTTCCAAGGCTGACGGGGCAAATCACCACTACCGCCCGATCGCAATTCAACGTTACTGTAAATATTGGTGCTAGCGTAGGAATAAAGCACCGTACCAGCAACGCGATTTCCTTTCGCAGAAGGCGCTTCGGCGCGACGAATCTGCCCTAGAGTGTCTTCGATGTAGTTGAGATAGTTGCCGGGGCCGATCGCAATTTGGCGGTTATACTGATGGTCTTTAGCGTACTCGATCCAGTGATCGTAACCGAGTTTCTGCTGTGGCTTGTACTCGCGCTGGTACGTCATCGGCATCGCCATATCGATAATTCCTTCTTCCAGCCAAGCCCGCCAATCCTGCAAAACTTCTCTGTAGGGTTGCGTTTTATACCAAGCTTCGTCGTTTTTCGGGCCGTCACCCCAGGCGATCGTCGCCGCCGTAATTTTAACGCGCGGTTTAATCGCCATCGCTTCTACATAAAGCTTCCGCACTAAATTTGTCACCTGATCGCGCCGCCACTGCATCCACAGAGGATCGGTGGCTGCCGGTTTGCCCGATCGACCGTTTTGTTGGTTGAAACGGGCGATCGAAGTAGGATTGTAGCCCCAATTCGGCCCGCCGTAGCGCACGTAATCCAACTGTACGCCGTCCACATCGTAGCGCTTCAGCAAGTCCAAATAGACAGAAACAGTATAATCTAGGGCATCTGGATTGCCTGGATCGAGAAAACCCTTGGCTTCGCCACTCGAAATCAGCATCGCCCAATTGTCCTTTCCTGAGGCATTGGGCCCATGTTCTTGCCAAACATGATTGGCGGGAAGTTTGCCACCGGAAACTACTGGTAGCGTCACCATCCAAGCGTGTACTTCTATACCTGCGGCGTGGGCTTTGTCAATCAAATCTTGGAGGGGATCGAAACCTGCTGGAACATTCGGATCGGTGGTGCGGGGTTCGATCGCACTCGTATAAAAAGCATCACCACGGCGGCGGACTTGGGCGACGATCGCGTTGGCATTAGCTTTCTGTGCGTCTGCAATCAACTTGGTTACTTCTTGAGGCGTTTTGAAACCGGGGTTGAATGCGTCCACCCAGAAGGCGCGAAATTCCGAGGTTTGGGTTTGTGGGGGTGGATTTGCGATCGCCCGATTCGGCAACCATTGTGATAACCAGCCTGGAGTTAGGAGGAAACTGATTGTTAAGCCGATCGCGAACAGGCTTGACAAAAAGAGTGTTTTAGTTTTTCGCATGAGGAATGTGTGAGGGAGCGTTTAACTGTCGTTTACGGACGTTTGGTGTGAGCGTCCGCTTGACATTTTGGCACAATGGTACATTAAGCGGGCAAATAAGTAAAATCGGTATTGCAAAACACGAGCTATACAGGAAAGGCGATCGCACCTGTTACTCTCTTCTCCGTAGAAGATTATCTACTTCTTCCTGATTCTTCGTCTTTCTTCCTTCGTGTCCTTCGCATCTTCGCGGTTCAATAACACTCCAATTTTGGCTAAAATTAACTAAAAGTGCGATCGGCAACATTACCTAATTTTCTGGATACTTTCTTGAACTGTGAAGGATACGGAGAATTTCTACGCTTTCTTCTTTTACTCGATAGATGATGAGATATAGCCTTTCTCAGAAAGATGAGGTACAATAACAGCAGTGCGTAAACCAGTTAAAAATATTTGATGATGTAACTTGACTGAACCCCAACTCTATGGCTTTGGCTAATTCTTGATAATTAGGTGT
>NZ_JAHREU010000137.1:0-4268 GCF_020883145.1 Microcoleus sp. CAWBG27 | reverse complement strand
AATTGGATGCAACTTTCAACAGTAACATCGGGTAGATTAAGCAGTCTGTCAAGATGAAGATCCATACGGTAGAAATCAATTAGTAGTATCTCATTATACACTTTTCACCAAAAAGCCAGAAGAGCCCGAACAACTCACAAACAACTGTTCCTCTCTAGATCAAAGTTTGTTTTATAAAATTTATAGACCACAAACATTTGAAGCTGCTTTTTGTGAAGTTATGAATGACTTAAATGGTTATCCTACATTATTTTTTATTGATAGTTTTGGACTCAAAGGCGTCAGTTTTGAGCAGATATGTGAAATTGGTCGCTACCTAACTCAGTGTAAAGGCGAACTATTTTTCCTTTTTCATAATATATCAGTAGCTCGTCATGCTGGACGTTACAAGGAAGAATACAAGAGTCATCAACACCAGGTATCTGCTGAAAATTATATGCAAAATTTGACTAATTTTCTAGGCTACGGGTCAGAATTTGTTTGGAAATCAAAGTGGATTGAACTTAAGAATCAACCTCAAGATTTTGAAAGGTGGGCGCTTGAATATTTCAAGGAAAGAATGAGAAAAGAAGGTGGTTTTAGAGGTGTAACCAGTTTTGAAATTAAAGAAACTTACAATGATAGTAGACCCCGATACAGTATAGTAGTGGGCAGTAATCATCCCGAGAAAGCTTTTGGTGAATTTCTGAATGAATTTGTATGGGAGGAAGAAAAATTATTGTTTTTTCAAGATGATTATCAAGGAAATGAAAAATTTCTTGATAAACAATGGGAAGCAGAACAGAAAAGACGAATTGCTATAATTAAAACAGAGTCTATCGAAATCTTGCGTGAAATCAAATCTGAATGGAAGTCTTTTAAAGATGTAATCACTCATATTATTTTAAAATTGAATGATTTGGGTTGTTTAAAAAGAACTCAGTATTACAACGATATTCTCGATCCACTTTATAAAGAAGGACTGTTAGAAATAAAAAATCCGGGTGTCAAAAAGCCTTACACGCTAGATAGTCTTGTCAGAATAGTAGAATAGATTATTAAATTTCAGTTGTAATAATGTAGCCTCTGTTACTAGCATTTATTAATCTTTGATTACCGAAGCAATTTTTGTCTCTGTTTATTCTCAGCTTTTGGCATCTCATCCCAAATTTTATCATCTAGAAGTCTCCCAGCAGCTTTAGGTGTTCTACCTCCCCATTGCTTGAAGAAAAACGCCACTCCAGCATTCTGACACTGATCCCGAATACTTTGTGCCCATTCTGCTTGCATTGGACGGTGTTTTTGTCCCGATTCTCCACCAACTATTACCCAGTGAATTCCGGTTAAATCAAGGTGTAATGGTCCTAAAAGTGGTTCGCAGGATAAAAAGCGTACTTTTGCATTGACTTTTCGCAAAGAATCCACACGATGAACATAACTTTGATTTTCGACAGATACGCCCATCCAAATATTATCAGACCATTCAAGCTGAGAAGCTAACTCTTCTAAACGTTTATCTCGCTTGGTAAGAATTTGATATATATGCCAAGGAGTTTCACGCATTACCTCAAAAACTTCTTTGAGAAAATCAATGGGTACTTCTTCATGAAATAAATCGCTCATCGAATTGACGAAAATACGGCTAGGCTTTTTCCAGCGCTTTGGTTCTTCCAAGCGATTCCTATGGAGTGTTAAATCAAACCCATTAGGAAAATTAGTGTGAAACCTTTTTGTTAATGCTTCTGCATAACAATGAGTACAACCTGGACTGACTTTATCGCAGCCAGTTGTTGGATTCCATGTGCGATCGCACCATTCTATTGCAGTATTAATGTTAGACATTTACTTACTCCTTTTTTCTTTCTATCGGTATCGCACTTGGCATCTTTTATTATATACCCTATTTATTGACTCAGGTAATATTTTTGGTATAGATTAAAGTAAATGTACAAATTAAATATGGGTTATGGGTAGCAGACAAGGCGCGATTAAAGCAGCAGCAGCAAGGCTTGGGATTTCACTCGAAGAGTATTTAACTAAACTAGATGCTGGTTTAAAATGGTGTACCAAGTGCAAAGGCTGGAAGCAAATAACTGAGTTTTCCAAAGATAAAAACCGTGGCGATGGATTAAAAGCTAGCTGCCTTCAATGTGGCAGAGTCGAGGTTCGCAAGGACACTAAAGGTAAAACATCCCCATTTAAAGGAAAGAAGCACAGCACTACGTCATGTCAAAAAATGAGCTTATCGAGATATGGGAACACAAACCGACTTGGCAAGCCTTGCTCATCAGAGCAAAAAAGCTATATTCGCCAGCGCACTATTGAAAAAGCAGCGCGTGGAGTCAAACATCCTAATTGGAAAGGTGGTATCACTCCTGAAAACATAGCATTGAGGCAATCTCCTGAATACATAGATTGGCGCAGGGGTGTGTTTGAAAGAGATGGTTATACCTGCCAACATTGCGGCGATAATCGAGGTGGCAATCTAGAGGCTCATCACATAAAACTGTTCTCGGACTACCCAGAGTTTCGATTCGTAATCGACAATGGACTCACTTTATGTAACAACTGTCACCGAAAAGTCCACTCTAAGCGAAGGTAGCGACGAGTTCCAGATTCTAACTGTCGATTCGATACCAGTATTAATGCTAGACATACAAACACTCGATCCTTGAAATAACTAATTATATTTTTAGGTGCGCTGGATACATAGATTTTATATGTATCAATTTACATTAATGCAGCATCACCTACAACTCCATTATATAATTAATTGAGTTAAATATCAACACTTTTTCAGCAGTTGCATCAAATGTAGATCGTAGTGTAGAATCGGGCTGCAACAGCATTGATACCTAAAACCTTATACAGAACAATTGTGCAAGCACCAGTTTTTTCCGAACTCAACCACCCTGTGGTCACATCCCTGTTCCATCACAGCGATCAGGAATTATTGACCCTGTTTCAAAACCATCCCGATCAGGGTCGCTTCTTCACGGCGATTTTTTGCCGCTACGGTCAAATTGTACACTCCCTGATCCGCCATTCCGTGCGATCGCCCGTACAAGGCGATTACCTGTTCGCCCACACCTGGCAGCATATCTATCACGAGCTCCGAGGCCTCGATTTGCGCCGCGAAACCCAAGATCCTGATAGCGACAATCTCAGTCTCCAAAATTGGCTGATTAATGTCACCGCTGTTTGCATCAATCAAGCCGAATTACCGCCAGTTGAGTCGATTCACTACTCTTTGCAATCCGCTTCGCCTCCCCTGTGGTGTTACGTCAGACAAGCCTTAGAATTGTTGGCGCCACTCCCCCGTTTAGTTGTGTTGATGGCCCAGACTTTCCGCTGGAGCGAAACTAGAATAGCAGCTTATTTGCAAGCTGAAGGTGAAGCTATTTCGCCCGCTCAAGTTAAGGCTTTGCTGCAAAAAGGATATCAAACTTTAGAGTCAAATTTGCCGCAGGATATTCGCGCTATTTATCTGGATGAAAATCTAGATTATCAAGAAGCACTTGTCTAGCAGCCGATAATTCCGCTAATATCAATTATTCTTCAGTCCCCCTCTGCTGCGGACTTTGTTTGACAAGAAGAGGTTTCAATCGCCGATATCAAGAAGCTAACATCAATTATTCTTTAGTCCGCGGAGGCGGACTTCGTTTGTGTAGACGCGGTTTCAACCGCCGAGTCTCGATTGTATTTGACAAAAATCGGTTTCAACCGCACTAATAGTCGGAAATAATATCAGAGGAAAAAATGGCAGTTTATCAAGTTCGGCTGGTGAATGAGGAGCGATCGCTCGATCGCACGATCGCAGTACCGGACGACCAGTATATCCTAGATATGGCAGAAGATGCCGGCATCCGCTTGCCGAATGGATGCAAGCAAGGAGAGTGTTCTGCTTGCGTTGCCAAACTGCTTAGCGGTGAAATCGACCAAAGCGAACAAAAGTTTTTGAAGCCCTCAGAATTGCAAGCTGGCTATGCTGTTACCTGTGTCGCTTACCCGCTTTCTGACTGCACTTTGTTAACTCATCAAGAAAAAGTTTTATATGAAGCAGCTCTCTATTTTAAGTAATGCCAGATGCGTATTATATATTGCCAGAGTCTCGCTAGCGATTCCACAAAGCTGACAAATAAGATTGGTTTGTAGTGAGGACTTCAGGGGAGCATCCCGGTTTTGAAAAAGCCTCAAATAGCCAAGAGATCGTTCAGGTAAGCACAACGAAGTTTTAGCATTTGATTGACATTTTTTTTCAACCATTGAGCTCCGGAGATTTTCAACCT
>NZ_JAHREU010000136.1:0-4546 GCF_020883145.1 Microcoleus sp. CAWBG27 | reverse complement strand
CACCAGCAGCAATTTGTATAGGTTCGCCTGTTTTGGGGTTGCGGCCTTGACGGGCTTTACGATCGCGGCTCTCGAAAGTGCCAAATCCTACTAGGGTTACTTTGTCGCCACTGGCAAGGGCTTCTATTATTGTTTCGAGCACAGCGTTCAGCGTGACGCTAGTTGTTTTCTGGCTTACTTCGGTTTTGTCAGCAACAGCTTCTACGAGTTCCTTTTTGTTCATAAGTGCGATCGCTCTTTGGTTATCAGTTATTAGTTATCAGTTATTAGTTGTTGGTCATTAGTAGCGCAAAACCAGCGCCCCCCGAGGGATGCTGGTTTTACTATCAGGAGACGGTCTCCCCCAAAAGGTTGAGTATCTCCTGCTCAAGGATTTTCATTTGTTCCGTCACACTCTGGTGATGTTCTTGCGCTGCTTTTAGCCTCATCTGAAGTCTTTCTTCATGAGACTCGACATAAGCCAGGTGAGAGCGCTGCAATTCTCTCAACTGGCTTAGCATTTTCCCAAAGCCTGCTTTTCCTGTGGTGATAGGGCTTTTCGAGTCTCTATGTAACCCCGGGATATCGCCCGGATCAATTCCGTTCTCGATTCCATCCCCATCGCTTTCGCCTTGTCCTCCAGCGCGTCCCAGTCCTCCGGGTCTAGTCGAACCGTTGCGTTTACTGTTTTCTTTCCCTGATTTCCCATAGTTTCTAGCCATATTAAGACTCCCCTCAATTATTGCACGTGCTACTATTGACATATATTTTTAGCACGTGCAATTATAATATCATATTCTGCACGTGCGAAGGCAGAACATACCCTGCAAGAACCGGGCGGGACTGCTTGACCCGCCCTTTCCCCCACTAACCGTGAACCTATGTACACCCTAGAACAGTTACGGGAAAAGACTTTTAAGAAATTGAAGGAAATCGGCTACCAGCTTGACATTCTTCCAGCAGGCGACAGACGTTGCCGCCAAAACTGGATTGACGCCATTGCCGGAGTTAAGCCCCCGCTGCTGGAACTGCTGGAACTGCTGGAAGCTTCCCCCGGTGTCGAAGTCGAACCGGTTGCCGAGGCGATCGAAGTTCAACGCCAGGAGCTAACCGAATCTAAATTCGGCCGCATCGTTTATCCCAGACGGGCCGCTCAGCCGATCGCCCCAGCGGTTGAACAATTCGACGCTGAGGAGTTCCAGCAGACTCACGCTGCCGAGATTGACGCATATGTAGCAAGTTTCACCGACGATCGCCCTCCGAACCGAGGCACCGGGGACAGAGGCAGGCTGGAGAATGAGCCAATATTGAGCCAAAGTGCGATCGCTCCTGCGGTCAAAAATCCCCCCGGTGTCGATCGCAAAACTTCAACAGCCCACGAATTGCTGGAGTTGTTCAAGTCCTCCGCAGTCATTTTGGAGCCGATCGAAATTCAACACCAGGAGCTGATCGAAAATTCCCCCGGTGTCACTTTTTCTTCGAGATTCCTAGCTCTATATTCCCCGCCCAAATCCGAGAACGTTCACTATCAGGTCAACGACGACGGGCAACTAAGCCTGCTTGATTTCGAGGTGGAATCAGTGGATGAGCCGCCAGACTTCGACGACTATTCGACAGAATTTGAATTTTGGGCTGCTTATGACGCTTGGATTGATCGCAACCCAGATGATATTGAATCCCTCGATGGCTTTAGCGCAGCCCCCCGTCACTGGGATGCCGAAAACCTTGAACCGCCTGCTGTATCTATGGATTCGATGTGCGAGTGGACACCGTGTCCAGAGGACTGGTACGAGCCAACAGCCGAAATTTTGCCACCGGAAGCTTCATCCATGAAAGTGCTGGAACTTTCACCGGCAATCGAAACAATCGAAAGTTCCAGCACTTGCGAATTCCTTATTCCTGTTTTTGGCGCTGCGGGCGATCGGCAAAACGACAAAGACGAGCCGCCCAACGCGGGAAGTTTCGCCCGCTTGCCCAACCCAAAGCCTCCCAGTTTTCCGCCCATGGGTGTCGTTGCGGGCGATCGCGCAAACCGCATCAAAAAGTTCGCCCGCAGCGCAATACTTTGGAGCGGGCGATCGCCCCCAGGAGGTGATGCCAGCTTCTAACTATGGTTGTCTACCCATATTTCCATCATGCTTACATTCTTGTGCGATCGTTTCTTGAGCGAGGGCGATCGCTTCCTCTACTACTAACAACTAACAGCCAATGGTCAACATTAAAATTTCCATTCCGACATACAAAGCTAATTCTTGGGGGCAACTCGATAAGCAAGGGGAGGTACAAATCAGTGCCGAAGTAGACAGCCTCTCGGATGGATACGCAGCACTAAAAGCCCAGATTGACGAGTTACTGACCCAAACTAATGCCGAGAATCAGATTGTCGTTAACTTGCAAAAGTTAGGCAACGAAATCGACAGGCGCGAATCAACTTTGAGAATGCTAAACGACAAAATAAAAACTGCCAGAGCTCAGATGCAAAGACTGGAAAAATTCCTGAGGCGGCTAGGAATTAATCCAGCGACTTACTCTCTAGACATCAACAGTCACGCTCTGGAATCTGCGGGCGAGGCAGAAGAATCTGTCGAGGTGGAGGCGGAAGTTGACCCCATCCCTTTTGACCCAGCCGACTCAGACGACCATCCTCACGAGTTTTAATCATGGAAACAACCGCCGACTTTAACGACATTTACTGGGAACCCCCAGAAAGTGAATTTCAGCCTCTTCTCGACTTTGAATCCGAGATTTCCCGCGAAGTGCCACATAACGATATTGCTCTGCTCACACAGCGCATCAAACGCTCTTTCCTAGACTACGTGCGACAAGGCGTGATGCTGGACGCCGTGTGTCGGTACCGGCTGTACAAACAGCAGTACAAGGACTTTGCCGAATACTGCAATCTCGCGTTAGGGCGATCGCACTTTTACTGCAAGAAAATCATTCAAGCGGCCAAGATTTGCTTGGAGCTTATTAAATCCAAATTCAAGATTCTCCCTACTTCCGTAGCTCAAGCGCTCCCACTTCTGAAGTTTGCAAAAACTTACGAGTACGGCGATTCCCAACTGCAAGACAAGTGGCAAACCGTTGTCGATGGTTTCCCCCCAGAACTCATCACAGCGGCCAAGATTAGCGAAGCACTCGACGAAAACCCAGAGGACAGAGCCAAGCAAGTCCGCATCGGCGGACAAGCCTACCAATTGCTGCAACAGAAAGCAGCAGCAGCAGGAATGACCGTTTCTAAATACCTCGAAATGCTGATAAGTGGCGCTGAGTCGCCGGACGAAGAACCCCCTGAGGGAACGGAACTGACGCCTGAACAAGAAGAGATTTGCGATCGGGCGGAAGCCTACATTAAATCTAAATCTAAAAAGAGAGGATTTGCTATCAGAGTGCCATCGAAAAGCTATCAAAAAGCCATCGCTGGCAAAAATAGATCCGACAAAGTGTCGGACTCATCCTAATCTCTAGTCCTTTAAAATCATGCACAATACTTTCACTTACAGGCATTCAGATTTGCCCTCAGTTCCTCCTGCAATTCAAGCCAAAATTGTGGGGTTAGACGTGCAAATTGCCGATTTAATTCTCATGAGCCAAGGAAATTACCGCGCTCTAGAGCAGCTATCGGAAATACTAGACAATGCGCTAGACAGTTGCAAACTGAATCTAAATTCAATCCGCATCATTCCCGACAACAGCCCTCAACCCGCAGCAAGTTTCAAAGACTTATCTTTAGATGAAAAACGGATTATTTATTCGTGCTCGTTTACTAATTCACTCCTGCTAAGTATGCTGTCTGACGTTTTTGGCATAGATCCTGAAACCTTAGCAAAACACATAGCACATGAAGTCTTGGCTCACCACAAACCAGTAGCAGACGACGAGGTGGAAAATTTTATCGACGATTTACTTTCAAAAGTCCAGAAGGCAAAAGACAATAACTTCTTGTTTGAGCGGCGGGTGGGGAAACCCTCACCAGGAGAATCAGAAGCAACTGAAAACGCCATTCAGCCCAACATTTAATCACAAAAACAAGCGGCTAAATTACACTTTAACCGCTTGGCATCCAAGCTATCCTGACCAATCTACCCGCAATCATATCATGAATGCACAAACCAAAAACAAGCATACTACTGCTTGTGTGAAACTCGCAAAAGAGCGATTTGATAATTTTAGCGAAGCCAAATCACACAAGGTTTTCCTCATCATCAAAGAAGCCAAATCTCGGGGGCTGCTACAAAAACAGCCACCCGACCGATGCTTAAGCCCGTACATTAACGCGGCCAATCGAATTTTAGAAACTTTTGGAACTGCAACATTTTTTCCGACAATTTCTCTCAATATCACGCACGTGTACGCCTACGTTGCGCTAGTCGCAACTAACACGATCAAAATAACCGCCGCCTGATGAGTGTCGCATTGACTCAGCGGCCGAAACTCCCCCTTATAACCCACATTCCGCACCCCCAACTGGCACATACACTGCTTGAGGGGGTAAAAGTGAATTATCCGAGATAATAGTGAGTAAAAACACCCAGAAATCTGTGCAATTATCGCATCACCCAGTTAG
>NZ_JAHREU010000135.1:0-5005 GCF_020883145.1 Microcoleus sp. CAWBG27 | reverse complement strand
AATTGCTATGTCCTTCTAGGGTTCGCAACAGCTTCCCCTCAGCACTCCATAGTCTCACTGTTTTGTCAAAATTTGCAGAAGCAATCCTTCGACCATCAGGACTAAAACTGACTCCATAGACTCGATCGCTATGTCCTTCTAGGGTTCGCAACTGTTCCCCTTCAACACTCCACAGTCTTACTGTTCTGTCACTGCTAGCAGAAGCAATCCTTTGACCATCAGGACTAAAACTAACTCCATAGACCCAATCGCTATGTCCTTCCAGGATTCGCAACTGTTCCCCTTCAACACTCCACAGTCTTACTGTTTTGTCAAAACTCGCAGAAGCAATCCTTTGACCGTCAGGACTAAAACTAACTCCATAGACCCGATCGCTATGTCCTTCTAGGGTTCGCAACAGATCCCCCTCAACACTCCATAATCTCACTGTTCTGTCACCACTGGTAGAAGCAATCCTTTGACCATCATGGCTAAAACTTACTCTCAATACATCACCAGTATGTCCTTCAAGAATCCTAAAAAGTTTTCCATCTGAGTTCCAAAGTTTAACAGTCCGGTCATCACTGACTGAGACAATCATTGAACCATCTGGACTGAAATCAACATCATTTACTTCTCTAGTATGCTCAAGTTGATTCTGTTCGCTAATTTCATAGCTTGCTTGCTGTAATCTTTCAACAACATTTCTTTTTAACTCCTCGGAAGGCTCCTGAATATTGCGTAACTTGATACCTGCTTTAACAGCAATCATTAAAGAACTTAATTGTTGCTTTAGCTGTAATTCCTTTTGAGATAAATTCAATAGCTCTTTAATTCTTTCGATGTCCTCTTGTTCTTGAAATAGACGACTAGCCTTAATAAATTCAATCTCTTGTGCGTCAGTAATGCCTTCAGGCTTTTCCTTTAGCCAGTCTTCAGCCTCTACCAATAGAGCGCCCCTCAGCAAAGCACTGTCACTTCTCCCTGTTTCCTCCCAAGTTTTTATCCCAAACCGCAGCCGATCTTGCCACTGGCGAAAATCCCGATCCTCCACCATCCATTGCTGCAAGCGTTCCCAACCTCGAATTAAAGCCTCATGGACAACTTCAGCCGTCTGCTGGCGTGTATTTTGTCCCGTGACAACTAAGCGATTATCCGCTAGTTGAGTTACTAATTTCCAATTAGCTTGACCAATTTGCTCATAGGTAGCTAAACGACGAGTATTTTCTGTTTGCTCTCCAAATCGAACGAGTTGAGTGAAAATATGCTTGATTTGCGGCTGTTTTCCCTCAAACTTTTTATAAACTGATTCAGCATAATTAACTAGAGCCTTCTCAATGCCACCAATCTGGTGGTAAGCCTCAATAGTTAACTGACGATCCTTGCGCTGCTTCCAGAGTTCTCCTAAAGCAAATTCCAGCAAGGGCAACTCACCGGGATTGTCGATCACCTCATCCAAAATAATTTTCGTCAATCCATCTTGAATTTTTAATCCCACTACCTCTGCTGGTTTTTCAATAGCTAACGCTAACTCCTCTCGACTCATGCCAATCAAAGTTTCCGGCTTCCATTTCTGTAAAAGTTCCGCTAAAGGCTGATAATCGAGGGCAAACCCATAAAAATCTACTCTCAGAGTAACGACAATCACCACATCAGGATTTTCCTTGTCTTTCTCTGAATCAATCAGTCTCAATAAAATATCGATAAATAAATTGCGATAATCTAGTGAGCATAGAGTATAAAGTTCTTCAAACTGGTCAACAACAATCAATAAGCGCCGATGAGGATGATGATTGTTCGCTAAGGCACCATCTAAAATATCTGTTAATTCTAATTCTTTATTTTTTAAGCTTTCCGCATATTTTCCTTGTTCTTGAATAAACTGCGGTTCATCCTTATCAGTCAGGGCAGGATGCAAAAAGCCTACTAATCCTTCAGCAAGTTGTATAAAGGGATTGTTTTTAGGTCTAAAAGTCAAAAATTGCCAGTTTCCTAACTTTTCTAATTCAGGAACTACGCCAGCAAAAACTACTGAGGACTTCCCCATTCCCGAATTACCAATAATTGCCAAGAATGGCTGACTTGTTACTGACTCTATCAATGTTGCCGTAAATCTTTCACGTCCAAAGAAAAACTTTGCATCCTCTCGCTGAAAAGCAAATAAGCCTTTATAGGGACATTCATCGCTCACAGGGCGATCGGCTTGAGGCTTAGAAATCGGATTGATTACTTGCCCATCATCATCAGAAACTACCCCCAATTCTCGGTTCCACCCATTAGAGGTTAAAGCACCAACACGGTCGGCACATACAATAAGTCTCCGGCTATCCTCCAGACCAACAAGACTCAAATTGCGATCTGCAAGCTGCCTCAAAAAATTCTCTAGGCTCACCTTTCCTTCAGAATATAACAATTCTAGTAATTCGTTAAAAAAGACTAAACTATTTCCTTCCCCCAAATTTATTCGGCGACTCAACCGATCGAACCCCAGAGCGGTTAGTAACGCTTTCCGCTGAGGAACTGTTTGTGTATTCGGTACTCGCTGCGACAAAAAAAGTAACAGTTCGGATTTCAAGGACATTGTTTTCCTAGTCGTTTTGATATTTTGGGCTTCTAATTAGTTTCTGCATTCAACATTTCCCTGATTTTTGGAGGCAAATCAAACAGAATTTTCTCTATCAGTATGCCTTCGTTTCTAAAGTAACGCTGTTGGGTCGTTGGTTCAGGAATATGACCACCCGCATGATGAAGCGCAACCACCTCCCACCCATCGTTAAATACGGGCGATCCAGAAGAACCATTCAACGTAGAGGTGATATATTGCACAACGTTCCCTCCAATATACTGAACGAAATTATTTTGAAAGGAAATTTCTTTAGCTCGCCCTGCGGGATGTTGGATAATATTCACTCGCTCCCCGCGAGTGATGTTGCTTAGTAACAAAGGCAACCATCCCCATTTCTGTCCGGGGTTGCCATCTAGTTGCACCAAAGTATAATCTAACTCACGGTTTGTGTGAAACACTCCATTAGGCTTTGAAGAATATTCATCAGCGGGCTGAGCACGTCCCCGAAAATCATCTTCATAATTAAAACGGAATATAGAATTTGGTAACAAATCAGAACTTGGTAAAACGTGATTATTTGTTAGTAATAAATTTTCAGTTACTAAAAAACCTGTACCCGACCAACGCTCATGAGCAGATTGAACGGCTATATAAGCAATCGAGCGGGACACGTCTAGTCCTTGCTGTAAAAAAGCAATGGGACGTAGCGTATTTTCCCCAATAATCTTTTCTAAAACATCTGCCGTCGTTTCCCCACCTCGCCACCGACCGATATTAGGGATGGCAGCGATCGGGGTCATCATGTCATATTTTGTTAGCAATCGATCGATAAATTCTTGCTGCTGAATACCTACAAAACCCTTGAGAGTATTGAGAAATAATCCTAATACTTCATGGTCGCGGGTTAACCGCCCATATTCAGATAGATAACTAACAATTTCACTAACAGCTACAAAGGATGAACCCGAAAGGTCAATCATCGGTACCAATTGCTTCAAACCTGCTAATTCCAGGATTTGTAGGCGCGATCGTTCCGTTCTTAAATCTGGTAAGTCCTTAAGCAGAGTGATGAGCTGTTTTTTATCTTCTATATCCCAATGGATCATTTTACACGGCTCCAATACCAACCTATTTATCTAGTATTTTTGAATAACTACCCCTTTGGATCAATTAGAGGACTAAGTAATTCTTAGGTCTAGGAAGTTACTAAAATAAAGAATACCCATAGTGCTTAGCAAAAAATCCCAAACGACTGCCTCAACCCGCGATCGAATCAGTAGAACTATTAATTAGAATGACTTTTTCTATAGATTTATTATACCTTACCAGATAGACGGACAACTGGCAAGTAATTTTCCAATTTTCCGTGGATATTACGGACAGTGGGTCTGCCTAATACCTCTATTTCCCTGAAACAGTAACAGTCATCACGCAACCGGATGTTATTAACACCAGTATAATTCATCTTAATTTGACTCGGATCGGCAAAAGGTGCAACCAAAAACTCGCTTTTCAGTTGTCCTTCCGTGCCTTGGAAAACGCGATCGATTCCTTGATAGACGTTGTGATAAACGACGCCGTTAAAAGTAGGCACGTCAGTGTGCAATTGACTCGAATCTTCGCCTAAAATAAAGTTAGCAAATCCTGGCAATTGTTCCAACCCGGAAATTGTGGGATTTGGGTTGCTGTTGGCTAAGCTGCTGCGGACAATTGCAGAATTTGTTCCTGCATTTCCCGGTTCAGTTGGTTTTTGGAAAGCGGTAAAGGTGATTTCGTTGGGAGTGAAATAGATACTGTGGCCGGCACCTTTTACCTGGAATTTCACATTAGAGTCAGTTTGTCCAGCATTTGCAATAAAACTTAAGGGAATTTGACCGTAAGATGCTTGTTTATTTGGAGAATTCATTGCTGGTATTCGTGGGTTAATGTTGTGTCACTAAGTTTACGGAAGTACCAGCTCTGCTGTATTGTAAATTCTTGCGGAAAAATCGTGAAAAATATAATTTTCTTGCGAATTTATCCCAATTATGTGAATAATTGTAACAATGTTAATAAGTTCGATCGATATAATTCCAACAAATTTTGTCAAATTCGGTAGCTAATATCAAAGTGAATCCCGATATTTCTTAGGAGTCAAGCCGACAATTTTGCGAAAAGTATTGCTAAAGTGAATTTGGTCGTGGAACCCCACTGTTTGGGAAATATATGCAATTGATAAACCTGGTGTTTTTAACAACTTTTTGGCTTTTTCAATTCTACATGATGTCACGTAATGATGAGGAGTTTTTCCTGTCGTTTGTTTAAATATTCGACTAAAATAATAAGGACTAAGTTGGTATCGGCTCAATAAGTAGGGGTAGCAGTTAATCTGGCTGCCAAGACAATCCCAAGGGATAAAGAGCAGATTTGGAGCGAATAATAGTGGACAGAGAGGGAATAACTCCAAGTTGAGAAATTCGG
>NZ_JAHREU010000134.1:0-5143 GCF_020883145.1 Microcoleus sp. CAWBG27 | reverse complement strand
GTGAAAGTCTTACCTCATGAGTTAAAACAGTATTTGCCCTCATGGCAACGTTCTGAAACTTTACCAAAATGGGATATCACAATTATCCCATTGTGACTGGTATTTTATTTATCCGCGAGTCCCTAAGGGGGATTTAGGGGGATCTGGCCTAGTCTATAAACGAAAGATACAAAAGTTTTCTCGGTTAAGTTGACACCAATAACTTTATAGCCTGTTTCACCCAAAATTAATCTTCTTGTTTCCCAGAAAGCCTGGTAATTTAAAATTATGAAACAACTAAGTAGAATCACTCTGAATCCAGAAGTAATGGGAGGAAAACCCTGCATTCGCGGCTTGCGAGTCACTGTTGGAACAATAGTCGGACTGATGGCATCGGCACACTCACCGTCAGGCATTTTGCAAGCCTATCCCTACCTGGAAGAAGCAGATATATATGAAGCGCTTGCATATGCAGCGTGGCGAGTTAAAGAAGTAGAAATTCCTATCAAAATAGCGTTATTCAAAAATTAAAAACAGGCTTTCTGGCCTGTTCCACAAAAATTAATCTGCTTGTGGAACAGGCCAGAAAGCCTGTTATTCAGAGAGCATCTCACTTTTGCAAAAAAACAATTTCTTTACAGTGCGAGCGTCCCCGCTCGCGAGTGTTGGATAGATCGCGAGCGGGGACAGCACTATAAAATCAAAACAGAGATGCTCCCGTTATTCAAAATAGTCAAGCCTGCTGCTTAATATTACTAATTGCCCATCGTGCGACTGGTGTAAGCATCCATGCTGTAGGCGGGAACGCGAACAGTGTAATCGATTTCTGTTCCAGTCACCGATTTTGCCAGTTGTTCAAAAGATTGATTGCTCCAATTGCGATCGTGAATTGGCTTGGACTGTTCGCCCAAAAAATATGCTTGAGTGCCAATTAAAGATGCTGCGACCCAACCGACGACCAAAAGAGCGATTACAATAGTCATTTTTGCTATTTCCTTAAACTTTTGTTGCTTTATGTAAATAAATGTAACAAAAATTTGCAAACAGCGTCAAGGCAGTGTATTGTCGTGCCAACCGTCCGGTAGGTAGTAAAAACCGTCGCTCCGACGGCCGCCGGAGAGGGTTCGAGGGGGAAACGGGACACGGGGAAAGGATTTGACGAGTATATATAGCCTTTCTCAGATAGATCAGGTACTGATGGGGATTGGGCATTGGGCATTGGGCATTAGTGGGGATACCTCACCACGCTTGAGAACCGGTATAAGTATGTAGGGCGTGCACCGCCAACCACGGGCCTGTAATGTGGCGATCGAGATCCGAATTGTGAACTGTATCCGCAATAACAAATAAGATTGTTGATTTTATTTAGTTAAGATCTTATAAGTTTTGCGTTCATAAATTACGATTAAAACTCTACCACTGGCATGACGAATCGCGATAGAATTATGCGTTATGATTTATCAGTTTGGATTTTTCACTAACAAATCCAAATTACCAAATCCAAATTACCAAATCCAAATTACCATTCTCC
Source organism: Microcoleus sp. CAWBG27 (assembly GCF_020883145.1). NCBI lineage: Bacteria > Bacillati > Cyanobacteriota > Cyanophyceae > Oscillatoriales > Microcoleaceae > Microcoleus > Microcoleus sp. CAWBG27. The sequence goes on along the minus strand of NZ_JAHREU010000134.1, from coordinate 3,633 downwards.
CATAAAAATTATGCCAAACTCAATGTTAAATAACGATCCCTTGTGGTTCAAAGACGCCATCATTTACGAAGTACCAATTCGCGCTTTTGCAGACAGCAATGCCGACGGCATCGGCGACTTTCGGGGACTCACAGAAAAACTGGATTACCTGCAAAACTTGGGAGTAACAGCAATTTGGGTACTGCCATTTTTTCCCTCGCCGCTCCGAGACGACGGCTACGATACATCTCACTATACGACCGTCAACCCGATTTACGGCACGTTAGACGACTTTAAAGAGCTTTTAGAAGCAGCGCACCAGCGCGGAATTCGAGTTATTATTGAGTTAATTGTCAACCATACTTCCGACCAGCACGCATGGTTTCAGCGAGCGCGGCGCGCCCCGAAAGGCAGTAATGAAAGAGATTTTTATGTGTGGAGCGATACACCGGAAAAATATCAAGATGCTCGGATTATTTTTCAAGATTTTGAAACTTCTAATTGGGCTTGGGATGGGGTAGCAAAAGCTTATTACTGGCACCGTTTTTATTCTCACCAACCAGATTTAAATTACGACAATCCCGCCGTCCGCCAAGCCATCTTAGATGTGGTAGATTTTTGGTTGGAACTGGGAGTAGATGGACTGCGAATGGATGCCGTGCCTTATCTGTACGAGCGGGAAGGTACTAACTGCGAAAACCTGCCAGAAACTCACGTATTTCTCAAGCATTTGCGGCAGCACGTAGATGAGAAATTCCCGAACCGGATGCTGCTTGCTGAGGCGAATCAGTGGCCGGAGGATGCGGTTGAATATTACTCGGGTGGCGATGAATGTCACATGAACTTTCATTTCCCGCTGATGCCGCGTTTATTTATGGCTTTGCACATGGAAGATAGCTTCCCAATTAGCGATATTCTCCAGCAAACTCCGCAGATTCCTAATAATTGTCAGTGGGCATTGTTTTTGCGGAATCATGATGAATTGACGCTGGAAATGGTGAGCGATGAAGACCGAGATTATATGTATCGGGTTTACGCTCAAGATACTCAGGCGAGAATTAATTTGGGTATCCGCCGCCGCTTGGCTCCGCTGATGGGAAATAACCGCCGCCGCATTGAGTTGATGAATGCTTTGCTGCTGTCTCTTCCTGGTACGCCGGTGCTTTACTACGGCGATGAGATTGGGATGGGTGATAATATCTATTTGGGCGATCGCAACGGGGTGAGAACTCCGATGCAGTGGAGTAGCGATCGCAATGCCGGTTTCAGCCGCGCTAACCCGCAGCGACTGTACGCGCCGCCAATAGTTGACCCTGAATATCACTACGAATCTGTTAACGTGGAAGCGCAGCGGGCGAATCCCAGTTCACTTTGGTGGTGGATGAAACGCTTGATTGCTGTGCGCCAGCGCTTCCAAGCATTCGGCCGCGGCACTTGCGAGTTTCTGTACCCAGAAAACCGCAAAGTTTTAGCTTTTGTTCGCACTTATCAAGACGAACACATCCTCGTAGTCGCTAATTTGTCGCGCTTCGTGCAGACGGCAGAATTAGACCTTTCTCCGTTTAAAGGTGCTGTGCCGGTGGAGATTTTCGGGCGCGCTGAGTTTCCACCTGTTGGCGAATCACCTTACTTTTTGAGTTTGAGTCCTCACACATTTTACTGGTTTACTCTTACTCCTAAACCCGAAGAATTTTCGCTGCACGGTTTTAAGACAAACTTGCCTAGTTTGGCGGTAATCGGCAATTGGAAAACCGCTTTTGTAACAAGTCAATTAAGCGAGATGCTACTCTCTCTTTTACCAAACTATTTACGCAGCAATCGGTGGTTCATTGGGGCAGATAGAACGATTCAATCGTTGGAAATTAGTGAAATTGTTCCTATAGAATGTCAGAATAGTGCGGGGGAAGAATCTACAGTTTACATTCTGTTTTTGCTGTTGAATTATACAGAAGGTATGCCGGAAACTTACGTTTTGCCTGTAGGTTGGGAAGAAATGAAAGGCGATGCGGACGATCGCGCGATCGCGCGCCTGCACTTCCCTGAAAACAACGAAGTCGGGGTGCTATTTGATGCTGCTGGGGACAAAGGCCTGCTGACCGCGCTCCTGAGGGCGATCGGCAATTCTCGCAGTTACCAAGGTACAGCAGGTCAACTCCTAGGAATTGCCGATAAGATATTCAACTCAGACCAAGATTTATCGCAGCTAGAACCTCACCTGTTCAAAAAAGAACAAAGCAATACATCCGCAGCTTACGGCGATCGCTACGTGCTAAAAATATTGCGAAAAGTTGAAGAAGGAATTAACCCCGAATTAGAAATCGGACGCTTTTTAACCGATCGCAACCCAATCCAACACTACGCTCCAATTGCTGGAGCCTTGGAATATCACACAGCCGAAAAACAAGTAATTACAGTCGGAATACTGCAAAAACTAATCCCCGACAGCAGAGATGCTTGGTCTTATACATTAGACACGCTGCGCGACTATTTCGAGCAAGTAATGACAGTAGAAGCCAAGCATTTAGGCGATAATTTATCTACAGCCCCCGAAAACTATTTACCCAGCGCTTTGACCGGACAAATGCGACAGTCAAACTCGCTAGTAGTGGATTTATCTCTAGAAATTCCCGCCTTAGCTCGCGAACTAATCGGCTCTTACTTAGCATCAGCCGAACTTTTAGGTCAGCGGACAGCGGAACTTCACCTCGCTTTAGCTTCAGACACCGAAAATCCCGCTTTTGCTCCAGAAAACTTCACCTCATTTTACCAGCGTTCGATCTACCAACACATGAGAAATATGGCAGGAAGAACTTTGCTGCTGCTGAAAAAGCGGCTGTCAAAACTGCCGCCAGAAGCGCATAAACTAGCACAAAATCTCCTAAACCGGGAAGAGTTGCTGATGGAACGTTTCAAGTCTATTTTGAACTTGAGAATCACGGCGGATCGAATTCGCTGTCACGGGGACTTCCATTTCGGACAAGTTCTTTATACAGGTAAAGACTTCGTAATTATTGATTTCGGAGGAGAACGGAATCGACCGTTAAGCGAGCGGCGGATGAAAAGATCGCCCCTGCGAGATGTGGCGGGAATGCTACAATCTTTCAATTATGCTGTTACTTTGGCACTGCGAAATGAAGTTGAAAGCGGTATGATCCGCCCTGAAAATCTTCCGGAGATGCAGCAGTGGGCGAATGTTTGGCACCGCTGGGTCAGCCTCACTTTTCTTAACAGCTATTTGGTAACAGCAGCCGATGCCAGTTTCTTGCCAAAATCGATACCGGAACTACAAGTTTTGCTGGATGCTTACATTTTGGAAAAAGGGGTTGCTGAGCTAGCCTACGAACTCAATTACCGCTTGGATTGGGCGGAAATTCCGCTGAAGCGGATTGTGGAATTGTTGAAATTTAATGGCAAGCCGTAGTTGATTTTTAAGTAGTGAGTAGGGTGCTTGTGGCGCACCTTACATTAACTCGTTTCCTCAAAGGTTTGTAGTGAGGACTTCAGTCCTTCTTATTGCGGACTGAAGTCCGGGAGCATCCCGGTTATGTAAATATCGGAATAACAATAGTCCGGACAGTTTTCAATGACCAACGGTAGAATGGGGGTTCTGGGTTCCAGCCTCTGTGAAATATTAACGGTAGAATGAGGCTTTGG
>NZ_JAHREU010000133.1:0-5178 GCF_020883145.1 Microcoleus sp. CAWBG27 | reverse complement strand
ACCGAATTTCTCAACTTGGAGTTATTCCCTCTCTGTCCACTATTATTCGCTCCAAATCTGCTCTTTATCCCTTGGGATTGTCTTGGCAGCCAGATTAACTGCTACCCCTACTTATTGAGCCGATACCCCCGCTCTGTATAAGGGTCAGCAGATCCGATACAACACTAATCATCAATCCGTAGATCTCAAAGTCTGGAACGGAACTGATTGGATATGGATCGAAAAGCTGAAGGTGAAGAATTATGGAAAGAACCGTCATTTGGTCGCTGGGAACGAGATTCAATCTCCTTCTCTGATTGCCAATAACCGGGGAGTTCATTTGTCAATGCCTGTCAAAGTCGTAATTAATTCGATTGCAAAATCTGATTGTGTTTGCGCCGTCGATCTGGGTATCAATAACGCTGCAACCGCTTCTATTGTTGGCAAGGACGGTACTGTAAAAGCAAGGAAGTTCATCAACCCTGCTAGAGACATAGACCGAAGAGATCGACGTAGAATGCGAATCAAAAAGAAATCCCGTCAAACCATGAAATTGACAGGTCAGAAACTTGGAAGAGGTTTCTGTAAAGGTTTGTACCGCAAATCCTCAAATATCAATGAATCTATTGCACAGCAGGTTTCAACGCAAATCGTCAAATTTGCCAAAGAACATGGTGTGAAAACGATCGTGTTTGAGGATTTGTCAAACCCGAAAGCGAAAGCTGGAAAGAAAGGTACAGTCATGAAACAACGGTTTCATCAATGGTGTAAGGATCGCACTGTCGATCTAGCTGTCATGAAATTTTCGGAATTGGGTGGAACCGTGGAAAAAGTGAATGCCAAATATACCAGTGCATACGCATTTGACGGTTCGGGTAAGCTGAAACGTGACAAGAAAAACTTCACCCAAGCCACGTTTCAAAATGGAAAGCAATACAACTGCGATCTGTCAGCGTCGTATAACATCGGTGCTAGATATTGGTATGCGGTTCTAACCAATTCTAAATTCAGCAAGGTTTGGGAAGATCGAAATTCTTCTCATTCACAGCGGACACCTGTAACACTGAGTTCCTTATGGAGCTTAGTAACTTGCGTTAAGAATCCCCAGCTAGAATCTTTGATTTAGCTGGGGAGTGTTCAAAAAGCCTGCATTAAGGAATCTTCAACAGTTGACCTGGGACAGTTGACCGCTTGAGGGTTGACCCCCAAAGAGCGACCTCTACCCTTAAGTCCGAGTATTGGAGTAATGAATTGTCTGATTTTAATTTCTCCCGATCGGGCTTGGGGCTTTCAACCAATTCTTTGTGGTAAACGATTTTTCGCGGCGGACTCGATGCTCGGTTTTTGGAAGGGGCTAAAAATGGGCGTTGCTGCTGCAATGGTATGAACGACTGAATATGAAAAAATGAAACAAGCGAGTCAATCAATATAGCTGAGTTTTCAAGTTATCGATTTTCATACCTTGATTAAGCAACGCCAAAAATGCACTCTCGCCAAAAACCGCGTAAACTAACTCGATAGTTTCGCTAAATATCGTCGGAAAGAAAGGATTGATAGCGATCTAATTGAGTGCCAATACTGAATGTTTCGCCAGGAATTAAGTAGCTATTCGCGCTCATGTTTTTCCTCCTATTTCGGTGATTCGCCATCTTAATTATCCGCATACCGCCCGAGTTGCTGGGAAGCCTGATGGATCTGTTAGCTGCGTGTTGGAGTACCTGCGCGAGGGCGAGCATTTTCTGTGCTATAATAGCACGTACAGGCACACCAGCTCGGAAATAGCCGGGGGGTCAGTATGCCTTAAAAGCACGTGGTGCGGCATACTGCGAGCCGATCGGGGGAGCGCCAGCAGTGAAGGCTCTCTGGTTCAGCAAACAAGCTCGCCAAACAAGCTCGCCACCAGCAACTACTATCCCGAACCAGAGAGCCGATGGCAACCAAGAACTTCAGAATTGTGGGGTACCTACCAGCAGAGCAACACCAAAAGTTGCGCGACTACATGGCAGAGGAGTCTTTGACCGAAAGTGCCGCGCTCGTCAAAATCATCAGGCAATTCTTTGAAACAGCCCCAGCGCTCTCTACCGAAGCAATAGCTTCCGAAACGAGGGAAAATTTCGCCCGACTGCAAGCAGAAATTGCTGGTTTACAAGGGCGAGTTGCAGCCTTAGAAGCGGGAATTCAACGCCAATTCAAAAGTTCGCCTCATTTTGCAGCAGGGCAGCCTGCAATGAAGCTGCGACCCCTAAAAGCTGCCGATTTAGCAAAACGGCTGGGAGTGAGTGCCGAAACTATTGAAAATGCTGCTTTAGGCGGCAGCGCTGCTTTTAGGCAATGGAGCAAGCGGCGAGATCCGGCTTCTCGGGCGTGGCTTCATCAGGGCAACCTGTTCTACCCGCAGGAAGATTGAGTTGCAGCGAACCGCTGCTAGCGGTGGCCGAATAATGCAGCCGGTAGTTTGACGATCGCACGGGAGCGGAGCATTCCCAAACGATCTGTACGCGATGGAACCCAAAGTGTTATCTGCTGTTGAGTTGGATGGAATTAACGGAGTAAGTGCGAACAACACTGCTGGCTGAATTCCGCAGTTTGCTATCAGTCAAGTTAGCCGCTCAGTTAACAGCCGTTTTGTGCAAATGTCGGCTCAACACCCCACTGAAAATGATGAAAGAAGACACCATCGAAATTGTTGGTTTTCACGCCCATATTTAGGGCTTACTGAAAAAGTGTGCGTAGTAGAAAAACGAGGCTACCCAGCTCAAAAAATAGTAGGTTTATTGCTAATACCATTTTTCTATGAAGTTGCATCGAATAGATCCTTTGCCGGAAATAATTTCAGGCTTTCCATGGAGTGCAGCTTCATAGTGAATTGGTATAAAATCCCAAATTTATCCAGAAACTAACAACTTTCATTGCAAGGGTTTTGAGCCTCTATAATCCTATAACTTGCATTTTGGTAGAACCAAGAAAGATTGAAACCGTTATCTGGCAAGCTTTCTACTTTTATTCAGCAATACCATTTTTCTATGAATCTGCATGGAATAGATCCTTTACCGGAAAGGATTTTAGGCTTTCCATGGAGTGCAGCTTCATAGTTAATTGGTATAAGCTCTATTTACTTCGACAGACAAGAAATTATCGATCGGCGGCTGCCGGGTGACGATTTGTACTACCCAGAGGGGATTAACTGAACTCAAAGTGCGATCGCTCTTACAACTACGCTAGTTTGTTTAATTTGTTCGCTTTATCCTCAAATGTTTGACCAGTCACAAGCCCAACGATATTCTAGAACTCTAAGACCTCGAACTCCCAGACCAAAATTTATCTTTATTTCTTCCTTGTAACGCTCTTTTGGAAGACTTTTCAGCTTGTTTGTGCCAGATAAATTCTTTCAATTTCAGTCGCTGGCAAAGGCTTAGAAAATAAATAGCCCTGTCCGAACTCGCAGCCAAGTTGTTGCAGCCAGCTCAGTTGCTCAGTTGTTTCAATACCTTCGGCAATAACGGCGAGTTCGAGTCGATCGCTCAGAGCAATAATAGTATTCACCACTTGATAGTTACGATTCCCGGCAAAAATTTCACTGACAAAAGAGCGATCGATTTTGAGATAGTCCACTGGAAAACGGTGCAGGTAGCCCAAGGAAGAATATCCCGTGCCGAAATCATCAATGCTAATCTGAATTTGTCGATCGCGCAATTGTTCAGTCAGTGCGATCGCCGCGATCGCATTTTCCATAATCGCACTTTCGGTAATTTCCAATTTTAGTCGAGCGGGATTAACTTGAGTTTCTGCCAAAACTCGATCGATATCAGACAAAAGAGTCGGGCAAGCAAATTGTCGCACAGAAAGGTTTACGCTCACCGTCAACTCCCTCCACCCCTGTTGCTCCCACGCACGAAGTTGCTCGCACGCCTGCTGCAACACCACCATTCCCACTGGTACAATCAGCCCTGTTTCTTCCATGCAGGGAATAAATTCTCCCGGTGAAACCATACCCCGCACCGGATGTTTCCAGCGCACCAACGCTTCAAAACCACAAACTTGTTCAGTTTGTAGATTGACAATCGGCTGATAATAAGTGACAAACTCTTGATGTTTCAGCGCCCGTTGCAAATCATTTTCCAGAGTCAGGCGATTGAGCATAGCCAAAGACATTTCAGGCTCAAATATTTGATAGCAACCTTTGCCGCGAAGTTTAGCTTTGTACATTGCTGTATCAGCATCTTGTAGGGGTTCTTCCGGTTGTTGGTAAGCGCTGCTGCCTAAAGCAATCCCGATACAAGCTGTCATAAATATTTCACAATCTGGCAGCACAAAAGATGCGTCAAAGCTCCGCAGAATCGATTCTATAAATGACTCCAGGACTTTCTCGCCATCGATTTGATAAAGCAAAAAGCAAAACTCATCCTCACCTACCCGCGCTAGAACATCACCAGGGCGCAGATAGTCTTGTAACCTTTGTGCGACGGCAAGGAGCAACTGATTGCCGACGATATAACCAAAAGAACTATTCACCAGTTTGAAGCGATCGCAATCTAGATAAATTACTGCAAAGGAAATATCTCCTGTTTGTACAAGCTCAGCCAACTTTTGAAGCAAGAAAGTGCGACTGGGTAGCGTTGTGAGTGCATCTTGAAAAATCATGGTTTGCAACTGAGCCGTGCGCTGTTGCACCGTTGTTTCCAATCTGGTATTGAAAGTAGCTAATTGCTGGTATTGCTGGTGAATGCGTAACATAGAGCGCACTCTTGCTCTTAACTCCAAACGATTAATCGGCTTGCTAATAAAGTCATCCGCTCCAGCCGCGAAGCATCTAGCTAAATCCGTTTTGGTGATGAGGGCTGTCACCATAACGATTGGCACAAATTCCCATTGTGGCATAGCTTTAATCCGCCGACATACTTCTATCCCATCTATCCCAGCCATCATCACATCCAGTAAAATTAAATCGGGCCGAAAAAGGTCTAGAGAATCGATTGCCTCTTCCCCATTGGCAGCATAATGTAACTGATAGTCTAAATCGCTCAACAGGGTTTCAATGACATCAAAGTTATCTGGTTCGTCGTCAATAATTAGAATAGCAGGATTATTCATAAAAATAGTATGGGAATTGGGAATTGGGAATTGGGAATTGGGAATTGGGAATTGGGAATTGGGAATTGGGAATTGGGAATTGGGAATTGGGAATTGGGAATTGGGAAT
>NZ_JAHREU010000132.1:0-5222 GCF_020883145.1 Microcoleus sp. CAWBG27 | reverse complement strand
GGTCTAAGAAAACAAAGAATACAAATTAATATTAACATCAAGTTAGTATCAAAATCAACATTATACAATGGAGAGTTTGATCCTGGCTCAGGATGAACGCTAGCGGCAGGCCTAATACATGCAAGTCGAACGGGATTGGGACTTCGGTTCCATGAGAGTGGCGTACGGGTGCGTAACGCGTATGCAACCTACCTCAATCAGGGGGATAGCCCGAAGAAATTCGGATTAACACCGCATAAAAACACAGACTGGCATCAGTTAATGTTCAAATATTTATAGGATTGAGATGGGCATGCGTGTCATTAGCTAGTTGGTAAGGTAACGGCTTACCAAGGCGACGATGACTAGGGGATCTGAGAGGATGACCCCCCACACTGGTACTGAGACACGGACCAGACTCCTACGGGAGGCAGCAGTAAGGAATATTGGTCAATGGAGGCAACTCTGAACCAGCCATGCCGCGTGCAGGAAGACTGCCTTATGGGTTGTAAACTGCTTTTATACGGGAATAAACCTTGATTCGTGAATCAAGCTGAATGTACCGTAAGAATAAGGATCGGCTAACTCCGTGCCAGCAGCCGCGGTAATACGGAGGATCCAAGCGTTATCCGGATTTATTGGGTTTAAAGGGAGCGTAGGCGGCCTATTAAGTCAGGGGTGAAAGACGGCAGCTTAACTGTCGCAGTGCCTTTGATACTGATAGGCTTGAATGTAGTTGAGGTAGGCGGAATGTGACAAGTAGCGGTGAAATGCATAGATATGTCACAGAACACCGATTGCGAAGGCAGCTTACTAAGCTATAATTGACGCTGAGGCTCGAAAGCGTGGGGATCAAACAGGATTAGATACCCTGGTAGTCCACGCCCTAAACGATGATAACTCGATGTTGGCGATATACAGTCAGCGTCCAAGCGAAAGCGTTAAGTTATCCACCTGGGGAGTACGCCCGCAAGGGTGAAACTCAAAGGAATTGACGGGGGCCCGCACAAGCGGAGGAGCATGTGGTTTAATTCGATGATACGCGAGGAACCTTACCCGGGCTTGAAAGTTAGTGAATCATTTAGAGATAGATGAGTGAGCAATCACACGAAACTAGGTGCTGCATGGCTGTCGTCAGCTCGTGCCGTGAGGTGTTGGGTTAAGTCCCGCAACGAGCGCAACCCCTATGTTTAGTTGCCAGCACATTATGGTGGGGACTCTAAACAGACTGCCTGTGCAAACAGAGAGGAAGGAGGGGACGACGTCAAGTCATCATGGCCCTTACGTCCGGGGCTACACACGTGCTACAATGGACGGTACAGAGGGCAGCTACCTGGCAACAGGATGCAAATCTCAAAAAGCCGTTCACAGTTCGGATCGGGGTCTGCAACTCGACCCCGTGAAGTTGGATTCGCTAGTAATCGCGTATCAGCAATGACGCGGTGAATACGTTCCCGGGCCTTGTACACACCGCCCGTCAAGCCATGGAAGTTGGGGGCGCCTAAAGTCTGTAACCGCAAGGAGCGGCCTAGGGTGAAACTGATAACTGGGGCTAAGTCGTAACAAGGTAGCCGTACCGGAAGGTGCGGCTGGAATACCTCCTTTCTAGAGTTACTTAGACTAAAGATTTTACGTTACATGAATATTTTTTTATTAAAAAAAGATGAACCTGAAGAGATGAATATCGGTGGGGTTTACCACTGAGGAAGGGGAGACAAATAGTCCCGTAGCTCAGTTGGTTAGAGCACTACACTGATAATGTAGGGGTCAGCAGTTCAAATCTGCTCGGGACTACAATCATTTTAGAAGGGGGATTAGCTCAGCTGGCTAGAGCGCCTGCCTTGCACGCAGGAGGTCAACGGTTCGACTCCGTTATTCTCCACTATTAAACGGATAATAAGATAGAGATTTTATTAAGTTTAAGAAAGTTCTTTGACATATTGGAAGAAGTTATTGAAAGAGAAGATAACAAAAACAACAGGTAGAGCAATCTACAGTAGATTAAAGTCTACATAAGAGAAAGTAAATAAGAGCACACGGGGAATGCCTAGGCTCTCAGAGGCGATGAAGGACGCGATAAGCTGCGATAAGCTGTGGGGATTGGCACATACGAATTGATCCGCAGATTTCCGAATGGGGAAACCTAACTAACTGAAGGTTAGTTGCAATAGCGCAAACCTGCCGAACTGAAACATCTAAGTAAGCAGAGGAAAAGAAAACAATAGTGATTTCCAAAGTAGTGGCGAGCGAAATGGAAAAAGCCCAAACCTATATTGTTAAGGCAATATGGGGGTTGTAGGACTACAATATGAGTATTAAAGTGAAGTCGAACAGAATGGGAATTCTGACCATAGAGCATGATAGTTGCGTAGACGAAAGCAATAGTATGATAGTAGTATCCTGAGTACCGCGGGGTCGGAGACGCCCTGTGGGAATCTGCCAGCACCATCTGGTAAGGCTAAATACTCCTGAGAGACCGATAGTGAACTAGTACCGTGAGGGAAAGGTGAAAAGAACCCCGAACAGGGGAGTGAAATAGAACCTGAAACCGTGTGCTTACAAGCGGTCGGAGCAGACTTGTTCTGTGACGGCGTGCCTTTTGCATAATGAGCCTACGAGTTACTCCTCTCTGGCAAGGTTAAGTGTTTTAGACACGGAGCCGAAGCGAAAGCGAGTCTGAATAGGGCGTACAGTCAGAGGGGGTAGACGCGAAACCTTGTGATCTACCCATGGACAGGTTGAAGGTGCAGTAACATGTACTGGAGGACCGAACCGATAAACGTTGAAAAGTTTCCGGATGATCTGTGGGTAGGGGTGAAAGGCTAATCAAACTGGGAAATAGCTCGTACTCCCCGAAATGTTTTTAGGAACAGCGTGGCGGTAAAGTTTAACAGAGGTAGAGCTACTGATTGGGTGCGGGGGAGTCAAATCCTACCAAATCCAGACAAACTCCGAATGCTGATTAAATATACGCTGCAGTGAGGCCCGGGGTGCTAAGGTCACGGGCCGAGAGGGAAAGAACCCAGACCAACAGCTAAGGTCCCAAAATTACTATTAAGTTGAACTAACGAGGTCTGATTGCATAGACAGCTAGGATGTTGGCTTGGAAGCAGCCATTCATTTAAAGAGTGCGTAACAGCTCACTAGTCGAGCGATCGGGCATGGATAATAAACGGGCATAAAATAGTATACCGAAGCTTTGGATTTATACTACGTATAAGTGGTAGGGGAGCATTCTAACATCAGCGAAGCGGTTTGGTAATGAACCGTGGAGAGGTTAGAAAAGCAAATGTAGGCATAAGTAACGATAAGGCGGGAGAGAAACCCGCCCACCGAAAGACTAAGGTTTCCTGATCAACGCTAATCGGATCAGGGTTAGTCGGGGCCTAAGGTGTACCCGAATGGGGAATCCGATGGATAACTGGTTAATATTCCAGTACTTTTTATAACTGCGATGAGGTGACGGAGTAGTGACACTGACGCGAACTGACGGAATAGTTCGTTAAAGGCCGTAGGTATTGGTTTAGTAGGCAAATCCGCTAGACTAGCTGAAAGCTGATAGTACCGCAAACCTTCGGGGGCGTGGATAGTTCAGGTAATCAGACTTCCAAGAAAACCCTCTAAGCTTCAGGTTATAAAAACCCGTACCGTAAACCGACACAGGTAGTCGAGGAGAGAATCCTAAGGTGCTCGAGTGAATCATGGCTAAGGAACTCGGCAAAATGGCCCTGTAACTTCGGGAGAAGGGGCGCTGGCAGCAATGTCAGCCGCAGTGAAAAGGCCCAGGCGACTGTTTAACAAAAACACATGGCTTTGCAAAATCGAAAGATGAAGTATAAGGCCTGACACCTGCCCGGTGCTGGAAGGTTAAGAGGGGATGTTATTCGCAAGGAGAAGCATTGAATCGAAGCCCCAGTAAACGGCGGCCGTAACTATAACGGTCCTAAGGTAGCGAAATTCCTTGTCGGGTAAGTTCCGACCTGCACGAATGGTGTAACGATCTGGGCGCTGTCTCGGCCATGAGCTCGGTGAAATTGTGGTCCCGGTGAAGACGCCGGGTACCCGCAACGGGACGGAAAGACCCCATGAACCTTCACTACAATTTAACATTGACATTGGGTACAGGATGTGTAGGATAGGTGGGAGATATTGAAGCAGCGTCGCTAGGCGTTGTGGAATCAACGTTGAAATACCACCCTTTCTGTATTCGGTGTCTAACTTTGCTCAGCGAAGGACATTGTTTGATGGGTAGTTTGACTGGGGTGGTCGCCTCCAAAAGTGTAACGGAGGCTTTCAAAGGTATGCTCAGTACGCTTGGTAACCGTACGAGGAGTGCAATAGCATAAGCATGCTTGACTGTGAGGCCAACAAGCCGATCAGGGTCGAAAGACGGATATAGTGATCCGGTGGTTCTGCATGGAAGGGCCATCGCTCAAAGGATAAAAGGTACTCTGGGGATAACAGGCTGATCTCCCCCAAGAGCTCATATCGACGGGGAGGTTTGGCACCTCGATGTCGGCTCGTCACATCCTGGGGCTGGAGAAGGTCCCAAGGGTTCGGCTGTTCGCCGATTAAAGTGGCACGCGAGCTGGGTTCAGAACGTCGCGAGACAGTTCGGTCCCTATCTGTTGTGGGCGTTGGAAATTTGAGTGGGGCTGACCTTAGTACGAGAGGACCGGGTTGGACTAACCTCTAGTGAATCTGTTGTTCCGCCAGGGGCATTGCAGAGTAGCTATGTTGGGAATAGATAAGCGCTGAAAGCATCTAAGTGCGAAACTAGCCACAAGATGAGATTTCCATTGAGGATCGTAGCAGACTACTACGTTGATAGGTTACAGATGTAAAGCGTGTGAGCGCAAAGTCGAGTAATACTAATTGTCCGATACTTTCAGGAACACTGAATTTGTTATCTTCTCAAACAATATCTTCTTTCAATAATATGTCATTGTTAAGCTAAATGCTGAGAGCGAAAAGCTAAAGGCACATAGTAATAACAATAAATTATAAGGTGTAAAAGCATTAGGCTTTAGACCTTGAGTTCCATGCTCAAACAAAGATATTCAGGTGCCTATATCGGCGGTGTCCACCTCTTCCCATTCCGAACAGAGAAGTTAATCCCGCCAGAGCCGATGGTACTGCGGTAAAACGTGGGAGAGTAGGTCGGTGCCAAATTTTATTAGCCTGAAAGACGGCAAATAAGCTTAAACCCTTCATCCAAAAGATGAAGGGTTTTTTGTTTTATA
>NZ_JAHREU010000131.1:0-2500 GCF_020883145.1 Microcoleus sp. CAWBG27 | reverse complement strand
ATGTATTCAATTGGTACTTACTGGGTTGCCCCATTCGGACATCTCCGGATCAATGCTTGCTTCCAGCTCCCCGGAGCTTATCGTCGGTCGCCACGTCCTTCTTCGCCTCTGTGTGCCTAGGTATCCACCGTTAGCCCTTTGTAACTTGACCACTTTCTGCTTTGATGGTGGTCTGCTTAAAAGCTTTTCCGACGCATCGGATTACTTACTAAGCTTGATGATGACTTAATTTCTATGCAGTTTTCAAGGTTCTGACTAGAGTTCTAGACTCCAGCATTCCGACTTTCTTGTAAGAGTCTGGGTGCTGATTTCTGTGCTGTTCTTGGTTTTGGTTGTATTTTAATACTTAGCTAAGCTACATAGCTAGTGAGAGTGGAGGTAAGCGGACTCGAACCGCTGACTTCCTGCGTGCAAGGCAGGCGCTCTACCAACTGAGCTATACCCCCACTAAGCAAGTTCTGATTTTTTAGACCCTGAATCCTGAATTTTTATTCCTGACTCATTACTTCAAATTCATTACTTTTTTTCCAGGTGGGCCATCCTGGATTTGAACCAGGGACCTCACCCTTATCAGGGGTGCGCTCTAACCAACTGAGCTAATAGCCCATTTCCCGAACCAGTTAATAGTTTGAAAGCTTTGACATCTATTTCTCGAACGACCAGGGATACTGATTGCTACCTCTTGTTTAGGTTCGGTAGTTTCTCAGATGGTCTCCCTAAAAGGAGGTGATCCAGCCACACCTTCCGGTACGGCTACCTTGTTACGACTTCACCCCAGTCATCAGCCCTGCCTTCGGCATCCTCCTCCTCGAAAGGTTAGAGTAATGACTTCGGGCGTGGCCAACTTCCATGGTGTGACGGGCGGTGTGTACAAGGCCCGGGAACGGATTCACCGCAGTATGCTGACCTGCGATTACTAGCGATTCCGCCTTCATGCAGGCGAGTTGCAGCCTGCAATCTGAACTGAGGCAGGGTTTACGGGATTAGCTCGCCCTCGCGGGTTGGCTGCCCTCTGTCCCTACCATTGTAGTACGTGTGTAGCCCAGGACGTAAGGGGCATGCTGACTTGACGTCATCCCCACCTTCCTCCGGTTTGTCACCGGCAGTCTGTTTAGAGTGCCCAACTTAATGATGGCAACTAAACACGAGGGTTGCGCTCGTTGCGGGACTTAACCCAACATCTCACGACACGAGCTGACGACAGCCATGCACCACCTGTGTTCGCGCTCCCGAAGGCACTCTTCTCTTTCAAGAAGATTCGCGACATGTCAAGTCCTGGTAAGGTTCTTCGCGTTGCATCGAATTAAACCACATACTCCACCGCTTGTGCGGGCCCCCGTCAATTCCTTTGAGTTTCACACTTGCGTGCGTACTCCCCAGGCGGGATACTTAACGCGTTAGCTACGGCACTGTCCGGGTCGATACAGACAACACCTAGTATCCATCGTTTACGGCTAGGACTACTGGGGTATCTAATCCCATTCGCTCCCCTAGCTTTCGTCCCTGAGTGTCAGTTATGGTCCAGCAAAGCGCCTTCGCCACCGATGTTCTTCCTGATCTCTACGCATTTCACCGCTACACCAGGAATTCCCTTTGCCCCTACCATACTCTAGCTGTTCAGTTTCCACTGCCTTTCCGAGGTTAAGCCCCGGTCTTTGACAGCAGACTTGAACTGCCACCTGCGGACGCTTTACGCCCAATCATTCCGGATAACGCTTGCATCCTCCGTCTTACCGCGGCTGCTGGCACGGAGTTAGCCGATGCTGATTCCTCTGGTACCGTCATTGTGTTCTTCCCAGAGAAAAGGGGTTTACAACCCAAGAGCCTTCTTCCCCCACGCGGTCTTGCTCCGTCAGGCTTTCGCCCATTGCGGAAAATTCCCCACTGCTGCCTCCCGTAGGAGTCTGGGCCGTGTCTCAGTCCCAGTGTGGCTGATCGTCCTCTCAGACCAGCTACCGATCGTCGCCTTGGTGAGCTTTTACCTCTCCAACTAGCTAATCGGACGCGAGCTCATCTTCAGGCTATAAATATTTTCCCTTTCGGTACATCGGGGGTTAGCAGTCGTTTCCAACTGTTGTCTCCGTCCTGAAGCCAGATTCTCACGCGTTACTCACCCGTCCGCCACTAAGTATTTCTACTCCGTTCGACTTGCATGTGTTAAGCAGACCGCCAGCGTTCATCCTGAGCCAGGATCAAACTCTCCGTGTTGGATTGTTTTTTTTGGCTTACAGTCAATCTACTTCGGCTTTCACTCTCGTGTTTTCCTTTTCCCTTGACTTTTTTCTCGTTGTTTGCGATATTGAGTATCAGCTTTCGCTTTCACTCTCTATCCTTCATTCTTTTGACGAGGTTAATAGTGCTTTAAGCTTTCAAACTATTCTTTTTTCTAGGTTCAGTTCTCTGTGCCTTAAGTTCGCGGTGTGAACCGCTCTCTCTCTGGCGCTTTATTAATATACTTATTTCGCAAGGGGTTGTCAAGCGTTTTGCGAAAATATTTTTG
>NZ_JAHREU010000130.1:0-5562 GCF_020883145.1 Microcoleus sp. CAWBG27 | reverse complement strand
GGTTCGTAGTGAGGACTTCAGTCCTTTCTATGACTCTGAGTAAATCAGGACTAAAGTCCTTACTACAAACCAATTTTCTCATCGGTAATCAAGGTTCGTAGTGAGGACTTCAGTCCTTTCTATGACTTTGAGTAAATCAGGACTAAAGTCCTTACTACAAACCAATTTTTATCATCGGTAATAAAGGTTCGTAGTGAGGACTTCAGTCCTTTCTTTGATTTCGAGTAAATCAGGACTAAAGTCCTTACTACAAACCAATTTTCTCATCGTTAATTAATTTCCGCGAACCGGTGATACATTGTACAGTCCTCTAACCGCGCCTGGTGCTGCCTCTGACTCTTGCTGCTGCCGGGGTACAAACGGCTCTTGGACTGCGTTCCCAGGAGCGAAACAGCCGCTCGCTTGAGGTGCTACCTGGCAGGCTGCGGGCAAGGCCATAACTGAGGCATCAAAGGGATTGGTGGCATCCGGAACGCGAAGAATTGGATCGCTGGAAACCTGCCGCTGCATTACTCGTCGGTAGAGGCCGCTGACGCGGCTGGCATCGCGCTCGATTTCTTTTTCGGGAAAGGCAACTACGCCGCTGGGGGAACCAATTCCTAGATAGTCGCCCATATAACCTTGCAAGCTGACGTTGTGATAAAAGTCTCCTGAAGCTTCAAAGAATTGTCGGTTGAAGTTGTCACCAACGGGGCTAAATCGGGCTGTATCTGCTTGAGCAGGTTTGACGGATGCCAGTGTGGCAGAGGCGACAGCGAGAATCAACGCACTGCTGAGGCTTTTTAACTTTTGACTCATAAATTTCAGCTTCTAGATTAATTACGGTTCCAATATAGACTGATTATCAGCGGATTATTTGCGTTTTCTACAAGGTGTTAAGTTATGGATGCTGCTGATTTAAAGGTGTTGCGCGATCGACTTTTGGATTTATTGTGCGAGTTTGCGTACCGCGAGGGCGACTTTGTGCTGTCTTCGGGGCAGAAAAGTTCTTATTATATCAACTGCAAACCGGTGACTTTGCACGCTGAAGGTGCTTTGGCGACGGGGCGCGTACTCTTCTCGATGCTGCCACCTCAAGTGCAGGCTGTGGGCGGTTTGACGTTGGGTGCTGACCCGATTGTAACTGCTGTGAGTGTGGTTTCGGCTCTGGAAGGTCGATCGATTCCGGCGCTAATTGTCCGCAAAGAGACGAAGGGACACGGGACAATGGCCTATATTGAGGGGCCGGTGTTGCCTGAAGGGACGAATGTGGCAGTATTGGAAGATGTCGTAACGACGGGTAAATCGGCGATGCAGGCGGTGGAGAGGCTGCGGGGTGCTGGCTATAAAGTCGATCGCGTGTTGTCTCTGATCGATCGAGAGCAAGGTGGATCTGAATTATATCGCGAGCAGGGATTGGATTTTCAGGCTGTTTTTACGATCGCCGATCTCAAGGAATGGATTCGTAGCAAGCAATAGGGATCTAAATTCACATAAACATAAATTTCGTAGTGGCAGGTTCACGCTAATCTCTGCTTTAAAATCAGAGGATTTGTCAACCCGCCCCACCTAACCAATGGGAGCATCTCATTTTTGTAAAAAGCATTTTTTATTATAGTGCTGTCCCACTCGCGTATCGTATAATATGCGAGCTCTCGACAGCACTATCAATGCAAAACTGAGATGCTCCCTAACCAATTAGCTTAGCGCTACAGGTTCCTTAGCCAAAAACTTCTCCAACTCAGTCAAAGCATCGGCATCAACCTTAGTCTGCATCGGACAGAACTTAGGCCCGCACATCGAACAGAATTCCGCAGTTTTGTAGATATCTGCTGGCAAAGTTTCGTCGTGATATTCCTTCGCTCTTTCTGGATCTAGCGATAGCTCAAATTGACGGTTCCAATCGAAATTGTAACGCGCCTTCGAGAGTTCGTCATCGCGATCGCGCGCACCCGGACGGCCCCGCGCGATATCCGCAGCGTGAGCCGCAATTTTGTAAGCAATCAGCCCGTTTCTGACATCCTCAGCATTCGGCAATCCCAAGTGTTCCTTGGGTGTCACGTAGCACAGCATAGCAGTACCGTACCAACCAGCCATCGCCGCCCCAATCGCTGAGGTAATGTGGTCGTATCCCGGTGCAATATCAGTCACCAACGGCCCCAAAACATAGAAAGGAGCTTCCGAGCATTCCTCCATTTGTTTCTTGACATTAAACTCAATTTGATCCATAGGTACGTGGCCCGGGCCTTCCACCATTACCTGCACATCATGTTCCCAAGCTTTGCGAGTTAATTGTCCCAAAGTTTTGAGTTCGGCTAATTGAGCTTCATCCGACGCATCGTGAGTGCAACCGGGGCGCAAAGAATCTCCCAAACTAAACGAAACATCATATTTCTTGAAGATTTCAATGATGTCGTTAAAGTGAGTGTAGAGAGGATTTTGTTTGTGGTGGTGCAGCATCCACCGCGCCAAAATACCGCCGCCGCGAGAAACAATCCCAGTCAGCCGATTTCTCACCAAGGGTAAATGCTCAATCAGAATTCCGGCGTGAATTGTTTGGTAATCAACACCTTGTTGAGCGTGTTTGTCAATGATGTGCAGGAAGTCATTCGCCGTCAGACTTTCCATATTACCGTGCACGCTTTCTAGGGCTTGGTAAATGGGTACAGTACCGATGGGAACTGGTGAAGCTTTGATAATCGTAGTGCGAATTTCATCCAAATTGCCGCCGCCGGTGGACAAGTCCATCACGGTATCAGCACCGTATTTAACTGCTAATTTAAGCTTGTCAACTTCTTCTTCCATATTGGAAGAGTTCGGAGATGCACCGATGTTAGCATTGACTTTGCATTTAGACGCAATGCCGATCGCCATTGGCTCCAAATTAGTATGATTGATGTTAGCGGGAATAATCATCCGTCCCCGCGCTACTTCGGCGCGGATCAGTTCTGCTGGGAGATTTTCTCGCTTAGCAACAAAGTCCATTTCCTCAGTAATGACACCTTGACGGGCGTAGTGCATTTGAGATACGTTGCTGTGCCCCTGACGCTTAGCGATCCATTCGGTACGCATATCTTATATCCTTCATAAACAGCTTCCCTCCGCTGGTATTACCCAGACTCAGGTTCTAAGGGTGTTTTCTCAGCCCGGATCTGCGGGCACCCCTAGCTTTAGGCTTATGATACTAGCACTTATGTTCGGGAAAGATTAAATCTTTATAAAAACTTCCACAAATATATAATTTTTCAAGAATTTTAAGAATTTTTATTAAAAATTAAATATCTTTAATTTTGCAATTTATCAATGGTTGTAAAGCGCAGCTATCCCATAGGTAATCGCCCTTTCCCAATTTATGATATTTCTGTCATAAAAAAAGAGCGATTACCCAGAATTCAACAACTAACAAAACAATCACAATTCATCGGGATTAATGCCCATTTGGCGCAACTTTTCTGCCAAACGATCTGCCCGAAGTCGTTCTTCGTCAGCGCGAAGGCTTTCTTGTTGAGCGCGAAGGCTTTCTTGTTGAGCGCGAAGGCTTTCTTGTTTTGCACGTTCCTCCCCTATTAATAACAAATTCCCTTCACTATCCCACCAACGCAACCAAGGCAAATTCATCTCATCATATTCCCCTTGCCAGATTCCCAATTCAACTCCAATCTGGGGAATCGGATAGCGTCCGCGATCGTTCGGACTCAGGCGCTGATAGCGGTTGTCTTCTAAATGATACATTTCCACAGCCGCTTTTTTCACTTCATAAATCCCGTAAAAAGGAATGCGGATCGCCTGTTCGTAAACCCAGAATTTGCCAGGTTTTTGTTCTTGTTGTTCTTCTCTATCTGGGTCTGGCGGTGGAGTTCTGTCTCGTTCTTCTGAACCGTTTCCCGACACAAATTCAATGGCAATTAGCGGTGCAACGTATTCTTTCCACAATACATAGGAACGCCTCACCTGACCATTTAATAGTGGCGGCACATTGGGGACGTAAAACCAATCTGGTGCTTCGGCGCCGCGTTCGGGAGGGTCAGTTAAACGCCAATAAATCCCGCAATCTTGACCGATGCGGTACCGTCCGTCAGGGTGAATTTGTTGCAATACAGGCCGCAGGGAATCGGTGAGAATAATGCTTTGAGGCAGTTCTTGAAAGTTTTTCACAAAAGTACCGTCAGACTCTGGCAGTTCGGTGTGGTCTGGGAGATGGGTGACTCCCAATTCAAATGGTTTAGCAACAGTCATAAACTTGCGCTGATTTGAGGAGTTAAATTAATTATAGCGGTTCTCAGAAAGATGAGGTATGTTGTTGGGCTTCAGCCCTCTTAGTCTGGGTCGTTATATAAGCTGTCAGTTATACCTCATCTTTTTGAGAAAGGCTATATATAGTAAGTCTAAGGTTTTGGTAATTGGGAGTGGGAATCGAACACAAGATAAAAGTCAGCCTAACCCAAAATTAAGTCAAGACTTACTACAAAATCGGGAAAAGCCAATGGTGAAACTTGTTGATCGCCTTCAAACTTTTGCATATAAGTGTAGCCATTTGCGGTGGGATTGCGGTAAACTTCCAAGCAGTTAACTTCAAGATCCCACAACCAAACTTCCTGAATGCCCGATCGCGCATAATTCGGTATTTTCACATCGCGATCGTAATTAACGGTACTATCCGCTACCTCTACCAACAGCAAAACATCCTCGCTATTTGGCAAGGATTCTTCATAAAAGTCAGCGCGACGCTGTACTAAAGCAATATCAGGTTGAGGCTCAGATCGATCGCCAATGCTAATCGGATTTTGCACCCGGATGATAGCACGCGTTCGCACCCGATCGCCAAAAAACTCTGCAAGGCGATCGACACGGGCGGCGTGGCGCCTACCAATTGCTGCCATTTGGATAATTTCCCCTTCGATAAGTTCCACTCGTTCGCGATCGCTAAAAACACCCGCCTCACTCATCAGGTGATATTCTTGCACTGTAAATAGCCGTCTTTTCATTTCCACAGACATAACTATTCTCCTTTTTTAGCCGTCAATCTAACTTTACCAGAAAGAATTGGTTGAAAGCCCCAAGCCCCATCCGGATCAATTAAAATCAGACTATCCATTACTCCAATCGTTGGGCTTAAGGATAAAGGGAACTCTCAAACTGTCAACTGTCAACTGTCAACTGTCAACTGTCAACTGTCAACTGTTAAACATCCTTAAGCTGGAAATAACAATAATTGCGCTTCTCAGATAGGTAAAATAAGTTCTTGGGCTTCGGCTATCTTATGGTTAAATGTTGACAAATTGTTTTTTAAAAATCATAAATGGCAATCTATTCTACAAAGATATTGCCATAATAATTGATATCAAATCCGGTAGCATCGTCCTATATTAATTTCTCTATACTCTATCTCTGTGTCCTCTGTGTCCTCTGCGGTTGGTTGAGTCGATGGAAGGTATTATCCTTCGCACCTCTCAGTTAGATCCGGACGTGCTGGTTTCCCCGCATCCGGCTCCCGATGTTCTTGGCTTGCGCCTTTGCTCATGTGGAGATAATCGTGGCAGCTTTCGTGAACCGCTAAGAGGTTATTAGTTTTCGAGTTACTAT
>NZ_JAHREU010000013.1:16600-132139 GCF_020883145.1 Microcoleus sp. CAWBG27 | reverse complement strand
AGGAGTGAAAGTCTTACCTCATGAGTTAAAACAGTATTTGCCCTCATGGCAACGTTCTGAAACTTTACCAAAATGGGATATCACAATTATCCCATTGTGACTGGTATTTTATTTATCCGCGAGTCCCCAAGGCGGCAGCGAACTTGTCGGCAGCGCTCAAATTTATGCCGAACAGGCTTGGGATATAACTCGCGGCGTGCGATCGATCGTAATTGCGATCGCCGATGATTCAGTCGATCTGACGCACCCCGATTTTCAAGGCCAAGGCAAAATCGTCTCGCCCATCGATTTCAAAGACGGCGACACTTCCCCGATGCCGGTTGCCGAATCGGACAACCACGGGACAAGTTGCGCCGGTGTCGCCGCTGCGGAAGAAAACGGCAAAGGCACTGTCGGCGTCGCCCCCGGATGCGCCCTGATGCCCATCCGTACTAGCGGTTTTCTTGATGATGAGTCGATCGAAAAAATCTTCAATTGGGCGATCGAAAAAGGCGCCGCCGTCATCTCTTGCAGTTGGGGGGCTGGGGCACTTTACTATCCGCTTTCCTTGCGCCAAAGCGCCGCCATCACCAAAGCAGCAACCCAAGGGCGCGGCGGCAGAGGCTGCGTGATTTTGTTTGCTGCGGGCAATGCCAACCGCCCAGTCAACGGCGCGGTTGACGAAAAAGGCTGGCCGAATAACGTTGTGGGCGGCAAAACTAATTGGCTGGCAGGATTTGCGGTACACCCCGATGTCATTGCCGTGGCAGCTTCCACTTCCCTCAACAAAAAAGCAGCTTACAGCAATTGGGGCACCAGCATCTCGGTGTGCGCGCCCAGCAACAACGCGCCCCCTGGTACTTGGCTACCAGAAACCGGATTTATTGCGACTGCGCCGGAGGTGACGCAATATTTGCCGGGTTTGGGGGTGTTTGCGAGCGATCGCGTCGGGGTTGTCGGCTACGACTCGGGGGACTACACAAATAGTTTTGGCGGCACTTCTAGCGCCACTCCAGTAGTCGCTGGAGTCGCTGGTTTAGTGCTTTCGGCAAACCCTCGTTTGACGGCGCGGGAAGTGCGGGGAATTCTCGAACAAACTGCTGACAAAATTGTCGATGCCGATGCGGATCCGCAGTTGGGAAATCGCCTGGGAAATTACGATGCTAACAGCCAGCGCAGCGATTGGTTTGGCTACGGAAAAGTGAATGCTTTAAAAGCTGTGCAAGCTGCGGTGAGAAAGGCTGGCGGCAATCCAAATATCGGCGGTTCCAGGTTCAGCGATATTTCTGGACATTGGGCAGAAAAGTTTATTGAAGCTTTGGCTGCGGCGAATATAATTAGTGGTTTTCCTGATGGTTCTTTCGGGCCTGACAACAGTTTAAATCGCGCTCAATATGCGGCGCTGTTGGTGAGTGCGTTTAGTCCGATTCCGAAGGCGCCGGCCACCAATTTTATCGATGTTTCTGCTAGTTTTTGGGCGAGAAGTGCGATCGAACGGGCGAATCGGGCGGGGTTTTTGTCGGGGTTTCCGGGGTTGAAGTTTGGCCCGAATCAGAATTTGACGAAGACTGAGGCACTTGTCTCTTTGGTTAATGGTTTGGAACTTAAGGGCGGCAATCCCGATATTTTAAAAGTTTACAGCGATCGCACTCAAATTCCTAATTTTGCTTTAAGCGCCGCAGCCACAGCAACTGCTTTGAAGATTGTAGTAAACTATCCGGCGCGCGATCGGCTTTCTGGGCAGCGAGACATCACCCGGGCTGAGATTTCGGCTTTAATTTACCAGACGTTGGTGGCAATTAATCGTGCAAAGGCGATCGACTCTCCTTACATTGTCTAGCCACCAACTAACAAAAAGGTTCGTAGTGCGGACTTCAGTCCGCAATAATATGCTGCGGACTGAAGTCCGCACTACGAACCATTTTTTGTTATACTAATCGACCCCACATGATATTAAGATATCTCCACAAACAAGACCATCGAATAATTATATTGTGTCCGATCTGCGATCGATTAATCGCAGTAAAGTGTCGCCAGTCAGATAAACTAATGGCGATCGTCCTCAAAACCATTTGATGCTATGTGGCACAAAATTGCAGCACACATCTCTGAAACAACCGGAGAGAGCTTTTCCATCGACAACCGCCGTTCAGTCAGCGGTGGCTGCATCAATCAAGGCTATGCTATCAACAACAATACCCGCACTTATTTCGCGAAAATCAATCAAGCTTCCCAAATCGCCATGTTTGAAACTGAGGCGCTGGGTTTGCAGCAAATGGCCCAAACCCAGACTATTCGCATTCCTCAACCGATTTGCTGGGGAACTGAGGGCAATTCTGCTTATATTGTATTGGAATGGCTGGATTTGCGAAGTGGCGCGAGCGAGATAGCCTCGGCAGAAATGGGGCGCAAACTGGCGGCAATGCACAAATACACCCCCCCCAGCCCCCCCTTGCTAAGGGGGGGAGAAAAGGCGAATTCATCCTTGCTAACGGGATGTTTTGGTTGGGATAGGAATAATGCGATCGGCTCAACTCCTCAAATTAATAACTGGACTGCTGATTGGGCAGAATTTTGGGCCCAACATCGGATTGGTTATCAGTTAAAGTTGGCTAGGCGTCGTGGTGGAAACTTCAGTAAAGGAGAAACTTTGCTAGCAGCTATTCCCAAGTTATTAGAAGGTTACAAACCTCAACCTTCCTTAGTTCACGGGGATTTGTGGGGAGGAAATGCCTCGGTAACTGCTGGGGGGGAACCAGTAATTTTTGACCCGGCGGCTTATTGGGGCGACAGAGAAGTCGATATTGCGATGACGGAACTTTTCGGCGGTTTTTCCCCAGCATTTTATCGAGGTTATAATGAAGTTTGGTTGCTCGATTCAGGCTATGAAAAGCGCAAAACGCTTTACAACTTATATCATATTTTGAATCACTTTAATTTGTTTGGTGGGAGTTACGAGTCGCAGGCAAATCAAATGATTAATAGAATTTTGGGTTGAGATTTCAATATTAATTGGATTAGAGGGAATCAAAAATGAAGTTTTGGCACTGTTGTACCAAACTGGGATTTACAGTTTTGTTTTTCAGCAGCATCGGGGCTGAGAATGCTTTAGCTGCTTTACCCTTGCAAGTGGGTGTCTATCACGGCGGCGGTTCTCGATACATTCAGATTGCTGAGAAACAGAATAGAATCTGCTTCAAAGGCCGTTCTTCTAACGGAGTTACTGTCGCTTCCGTTGTGGCAGATACTAAGCGCAAAGATTTTTACAAAATCAACGGATTTGACGGTACATTTCTGTTGCAGCAAGATACAGATACTATCTTATTTGGCCCGGTAAATCAGTTGATTAAGTATGTAGCAGATTATGGTTTTCCTAGAGATTTAGATGATGATTTGCAGGAGTGTCTTAGTTCCCAGAAGTCATTCTTCAAACAAAAATCAGGGGGCAGAGGTTCTCGGTAAAAGCTGTAGGGTGCGCCGCCCTCAACAATCTTTCAACCAACCAAATCCAATATATAGCGGTTCTCACAAAGATGAGGTACGTTGTTGGGCTTCAGCCCTCTTAGTTTAAGGGTTATATAAGCTGTCAGTCATACCTCATCTTTTTGAGAAAGGCTATATCGACTTTCAGGAGTTTCGATGTATTCGCACCCTACAGCTACATATTCGTAGGGACACTCCAAAAGCCGTGTCCCTACCACTCAAGTTATTTACTTCTGTTTGGCCGCCGCTTTCTTCTTCGCCTCTTTCTCAGCTTTCTTAGCCGCCTTCTCAGCTTCAAGTTTGGCGAACTTGGCTAGTTCTTTCTCTTCGGCTATTTTATCGAGATAGTAATGGTAATCTCCCAGATAAGTCCGAAACTCGCCGTCGCGAACTTCTACTATTTTGTTAGCGACTTGGGAAATAAAATAGCGATCGTGCGAAACGATAATTACAGTGCCGTCGTAATTCTTAATCGCCTCTTCCATCATCTCCTTCGCGGGAATGTCGAGGTGATTTGTCGGTTCGTCCAAAATTAGCAAGTTCACAGGTTCCAGCAGCATTTTTGCCAAAGCCAGACGGGCTTTTTCTCCACCGCTTAAAGCGCCAACGTGTTTGAATACTGTTTCGCCGTTAAACAAAAACCGCCCTAACAAAGTCCGCACTTCTTCATTTTTCCAGTCGGGTACTTCGTCGTGAATAGTTTGCATCACGCTTTTATTCAAATCTAAGGCTTCTGCTTGATTCTGTTCAAAGTAACCGGGGATGACGTTGTGGCCTCCCATTTTTACCGTACCTTCGGTGGGCGTTTCTAAACCCATAATCAGGCGCAGCAGGGTGGATTTGCCCGCACCGTTGGGGCCTAGAAATGCAATGCGATCGCCTCTTTCAATTAATAAGTCTGCACCCAAAAATAGGATTTTGTCGCCGTAGGTGTGCACCAAGTTTTCAATTATTGCTACTTCGCGGCCGCTGCGGGGTGCGGGGGGAAACCGGAAATGCAAGGTTTTTAAGCCGCCGGTGGGGGCTTCGATGCGTTCAATTTTGTCTAACTGTTTCTCGCGACTTTTGGCTTGGGTACTGCGAGTGGCGCTGGCGCGGAATTTTTCTACGAATGCTTGCTGTTTATCGAGTTCTTTTTGCTGGCTTTCGTAGGCGCTGAGTTGGGCTTCGCGCGCTTCAGCTTTTTGCTGTAAATAGGAGGAGTAGTTGCCGAGGTAGGTACTGGAAACTCCGCGTTCGGTTTCGACGATTTGGGTGCAGAGGCGATCGAGAAATTCGCGGTCATGGGATACGATTACCATTGGGGTTGTCAGCCCTTTCAGGTATACTTCCAGCCATTCGATGGTTTCTAAGTCAAGGTGGTTGGTAGGTTCGTCTAACAGCAGGATATCGGGTTTTTGGAGGAGAATTTTACCTAAACTCATCCGCATTTGCCAGCCGCCGCTGAAAGCGCTGACTAGCCGATCGCCATCTTCGGGTTCAAATCCGATTTCTGGTAAAATCTTCTCGATTTGGGCTTCTAATCCGTAGCCGTTTAAGCCTTCAAATTGCCGTTGCAAGCGATCCATTTTGTGGATCAGTTGGTCAAGATTTTCTGGGCTGGAGTTTTCCAAGTCTCGATGGACTTCCATCAGGGATTCGTGGACTTCGTTGGCTTCGCTGAAGGCGCGCCAAAATTCTTCTTTGACGGTGCGGGTGGGATCGATTTCAAATTCTTGGGAGAGGTAAGCGATGTGGAGGCTGGCGGGGCGAATGACTTCGCCTGAGGTGGGTTCCATTTCGCCGGCGATGATTTTGAGTTGGGTGGATTTGCCGGCACCGTTGACGCCTACTAAGCCGATGCGATCGCCCGGTTTGACTTCCCAGGTGACATCTTTGAGTACGACGCCTGTGGGGTAAATTTTACTGATGTGTTCGAGTCGCAGCATTGTTGTGGGGGCTGGGGAAGGGGAGGTAAGCGCGGGGAATGGGATGCCGGCGCTGAGGTCGTGTTAATCTTAACAAATTTTAAAGATTTTTAGCATATTGCCAGATTTTGATTTGGTAGGAGTTACGGGAAGAAACCGGGTTTCTTGGAAAAATTGCAGATTCTCAGCTAGATATCTAGCAAGAAACCCGGTTTCTAGCCTCGATGTGGGTTCAGGACTATTTGGGTGGGGCGATCGCACTACCGCGCTGTTTCAGATTGAATTTCTCGAATAATGGTTGAAACTTCTTCTTCTGAATCTAGATGTCGTGCTAAAACTTGGGCTGTTGCTTCCAGGAGGCGATCGCTAAACAATTTTGTTAAATCTTGCCGCAAACCTTGCCCAATGTAAAATCTGAGCAAAGCTGACAAAGCCATATCTCGATGCAATGCTACTTTGTTTAGGGATTCTAAGGTATCTGTTGGGATTTCGATTGATACTGTTGTTGTTGGGCGCGATCGAACTTTTAGTGTCAGTTCTTCTTCAACGTTGTTCATATAATTTCCTTTCTGTACGGGTAACTGGACGTGCAGAAATTATGCGGATTCGCACGCTGCGTTCTACATAAACTACTAGCAAGAGGCGTTGAGCAATAGAGTACCCTATAATAAAATCACGTTCCTCAGTCTCGGAACTAGCATCACCTTCCTTGCAGAAGGGGTCTAAGAAAACTTCGGTCGCTTCTTCAAAGGTAACACCATGTTTTTATAGGTTGCTTTCTGCTTTGTTTTTGTTCCATTCAAACTCAATGCCTTCCAGCCGATACAAAGTATCCATATATGAATCTTAACACAGTCAAATTTACGTGGGTATGCCAAACTCCTCTAGAGAGGTTTCCCCATTTACGGTGATAATAGCATCTCTAATCTTAGGAAAGAGTACAATGGATAGCTTAAATAATTATCGCAAACTTGTTAAGCAGATCCTGACTGAATACGCTGAGATTCCCGTTTGTGACAGCGGGACGCAAAACGCAACAATTTTTGATGTGCAAAATGACCGCTATATGTTAATGAATATAGGCTGGTTTAATGAGCAGCGCATTCACCATTGCGTGATTCATATTGATATTATTGACTCTCAGGTGTGGATTCAAGCAAATAATACCGATCGCCTGATTGCTGAGGAGTTAGTTGCAGCGGGGATTCCGGCTAAATCAATTGTTTTGGGGCTTCAACCGCCTGATGTTAGACCTCATACTTCTTATGGAATTCCTTGTAGTGAGGAGGTGCGAGAATCCTTGAAAGTATGATGATGGAGTGGAAGGGATTTGACTTGGAGGGCGATTCCCTACGGGATAGCTTCGCCGCGCGTACTTCAAGAACTGTCAAAGGAGGCGATCGGAGAAGGTTGTAGAAAGGCGGGGGTGAAAAGGTGCGATCGTATTTGGAGGAGTCGAAAAAAAAGTGATAAAATAGAGTAGAGCAGTAAACAAAATCCATGCCAAGGAAAATTAGAGAGTTGAAAGTTCAGATTGCGCGTGAAGGTTTTGTTTATCTACCCAAGCGCGGCAAAGGTAGCCATGAGCGTTGGCAACATCCAATGCTCAGAAAAACATTGACAATTCCCGGCAAAGATGGAGATGATGTGGCACTCTATCTAGAAAAGCAGTTAGCACAGTTATTAAGTGAGCTGAATGAGTTAAGGGAGGGCGAGAATTTATGAGTCGATACAGTATGATTGTTCAATGGTCTGATGAAGATCGGCTTTTTCTACTGACGATTCCTGAGTTTGCCGATCGCGTGGTGATGCCTTGCACTCACGGTAAAACTCGTGAGGAAGCAATTCACAACGGCGAAGAAGTGATTGAAATGTATTTGGAAGCTTGGCAAGCAGAAGGTGAATCTATCCCTGAACCTAGTATGCTTCAAATTGCTTGTTGAATGCTATTGTCAAATTCTATTTGTGTGGTGGAGGAAAAGAGGGCGATCGCACTTTCTACTTCTTCTAATGCTTGCAGACTACCGACTTCCCAAGCGTGAGCGATCGCATTGGGGATGATTTGGGCTATCGCACTTCAAAAATTTTCAAAGGAGGCGATCGCACCTCCCATCGCCTTCAGCAAATTCCATTAAACTTGAGTAAAATAAGACAGCCATCATCGCCACCAAACCTAACTCACCATGCAAACTTCAACATTTGACAGTATTTTAGACGAGATCGAAACATTATCTATAGACGAACAAACTGCTTTACTTGTGATCATGCACCGGAGACTTAGCGATTGCCGTCGCACGGAAATTGCGGCTAACATTGCACAAGGAAAACAAGACTATCAATCTGGAAAGGTATTTCGAGGTACAGTTAATGAAGCGATCGCGGAGCTAAAAGTTATCAGATGAAGTTAAGCAATATCCTACTATCCTAGGACTTAATGTTGCACACTAAGCAACCTGAGCATTCACCATTGAGTCACTCTCCAAAACATCCGGTGCTGTCAAAATGTTTTGAAGTTGCTGCACAACTTGAGTTTCATATTGGTATAACATAACTACGTGATCTCTTGCTCTTGTTATTGCGGTATAAAGTCCTGCTTTTTCTTGAAAATTTTTATCTGGATCTGGCAAGTCCTCCACTCGGTCAACGCCAGCAATAATAACAGCATCAAACTCAACTCCTTTCAGCGCGTTCCAAGAATCTACAATTACGAAAGGTCGGTTTACAACGTTATGAGCTCGGTCTTGACTACGCATGGGAGCGTGATGGGGAACACCCAATTTCCGCAGGCATTCACTAATTTCTGATTTAAAGGATTTTGGCTCTTGTGGATGCAATAAAACTCCGATTGAAGAATCTGGATGACTGCTCAATGCCAGTTTAACCTGTTTAGCTATATTGTCTGGAGACATATCACTTTTTACAAGCATTGGCTTAATAGATGAACTGCGAGAAGACTTTTTGACTGGTTCGACAATATGACCGATTTTACCACCAGCTTCTGAGCGTTTAGCTATCTTCATATTAGCACTAGCTAAATAAGGATATATAAACTGCCAAGCCAATTCTATAATTTCTGGCGCGTTTCTATAGTTTAAATCAAATATTTGCGAACGACCTCTGACATCAAATCCAAGCTTAGACCAACTCCAATCTTGCTTTCTTCGATGTTGCTGACCTTCGTAAACTGACTGAGTATTGTCATAGACAAAAAACATAGAGTTTGTATCGAGACTTACGGCACCTAACATGGCCACAAACCATTCATCATAAAAATCTTGAGCTTCATCAATTAGAATGGCTTGATAACACTCTTTAGCCTTATTTTTAACTAAATCAATAATTTTCCCTCGCATCTCAGGGTTTTCATCCCACTCATAAGTGTACCCTATGCGATAAGCCCAACTATGAAAAGTTCGACACTCTACGTTTGAACTCAAGTCTTTTTCTGCTATTATTGAATCAATCCATCCTTTCATAAAGCGATTGTAACACAATACCAAAATATCCTTATAACCCTCATCAATTAGTTTTTCAAGACGATTTCGCAATACTAATGACTTACCAGAACCTGCAACGCCTCGAACTAAAGAATGACCTTTAATCGAGAAATTTTTGGCTTTATTCTGTTGTTCGTCTAAATCTTGGCTATTTAAACGCTGATTCAAAGATTGCTCGAAGTTAATCCACTGTTCCACGATGGTTCTCCTTATATTCTTTTTGTTGAGTGCTCTTTATTCAAATTAGCTTACCAACACGACCCGATCTTTTTCAGTGAGAAAAAGTGAGAAAAAGTGAGAAAAAGTAATGACTTTCCCCAAATTCCTCTAAAATCTCTTCTCAGGTAGATGCCCATAGAGTTAAAATCTTCTAAATAACCCCTCTCACAACCCAACTTTCTTGGCCTACGACAACACCTGCAAATATCTAGCAGAAAAATTCCCCGCCGCCTTCGTCCACTGGCTGCTACCAATTGACGAACCCACCAGCGTTCAGGTACTCAAAACCGAACTAATTCAAGAACCCATCCGAGCCGATTCTCTCGTTTTCCTGCAAACCGATCGCCAAATCCTACATCTGGAATTTGAAACCCGACCCTACTCCGAACCAACCATCGCCTTCAGGATGCTAGACTACTATGTCAGGCTCAAACGGCAATACTCCTGTTCCATCAATCAAGTAGTAATCTTTTTACAGCAAACAGCCTCAGAACAAGTTTTTGTATCTGAGTACACAGACGCGAACACCCGACACGGCTACCGAGTTATCCGCCTGTGGGAACAAGACCCCGCTTTACTGCTGTCTGTCCCCGGCTTGCTCCCATTCGCGACACTATCCCAAACCGACTCGCCGCGAACTTTGTTAAAGCAAATCGCTACTCAGATTGCTACAATAGAGGAACCGAATCAACAAGCGGATTTACTCGCTTGTACCCAAGTGCTCGCAGGTTTGAGATTTGAAAAAGACTTAATCAGACAACTATTTAGGAAAGAAACTATGCGCGGTTCTGTGATTTACCAAGAAATTCGCGAAGATGGCCTCCTTGAAGGTCTCAAAGAAGGAAGACAAAATGAGGCGCTGTCGTTCCTCACTCGCCTGTTGATTCGACGGATTGGTCCGATCGCACCTGAAACCCGCGAGCAAATTCAGACTTTATCCGTAGAAGAATTAGAGGATTTAGGAGAGGCGCTGCTGGATTTTTCCGAAGCCTCAGATTTAACCAATTGGTTGAACGAACATCAGCCTTAATTGCTCAAATATCGCCTCCTATTGTCAAAACTTTACCAGATATATACTTTAAGGAAACTTAAGCCATGACCGTTGATGAAGCAATCGCGATCGCAGAAACAGTCCTCGATGGCGAAGGCTTAAACGACGTGCAAGAGCTCATCTTCAGACAATGCTGGGAAGGCAGACATTCCTATGAAGAAATTTCTCAACTCTCTCAATATAATGATGAATACATCAAAGCGCTGGCGGCTAAACTCTGGAAACAACTCTCAGAGGCTTTTGATGAAAAAGTCAAAAAAAATAATCTTAAAGCAGTTATAAAACGATACTTGCGATGACATAAATTGACATTACATCGCCATCAGGAAATAGAAATAAACCTCAGCGGTGCTAATCTGAGTGGCGCAACCTTAAATTTAGCTAGTCTCAGCGGAACAAAACTATTATTTACCAACTTTAGTGAATCTATATCGTCCCAAGAAAATTTATAAGAAACATTATTTCCTGATAATAACACTGACTCCTCAGAAGAAAGCATACAATCTGAGGAAGATAACAAACAAGCTCTGTCTAATCCAAAAGAACGGATTTATCACTGGAACGATCTGCGCTTTCGCTGCGAAGAAGAAGTCAAAATAGCCGAAGCGCTCGATCGCACAAACACCCTCTTTTTCCCCAACTCCAAAGCCCGCCTCACCACACCCGCAGGGCGACAAAACCAAGAACCAGATTTCCTCATCTTCCACCAAGGCAAATGGGGTATTCTGGAAATATGGCATCCAGATACAGAAAAAGATGAAACGCGCGATCGCCTGTTTGCATCTCATGGTATCAGCATCATCAACTATTGCGACGCTAACAGATGTCGCGAAGAACCCGATCGCGTTGTCCAAGAATTTTTAGACATATTGACTCAGGGATAGGGCGAGTGGTTTGTTTCGTAAGGGCGATGATAGGGGGCCCAGAAACCGGGTTTTTTAGGAAAATACTTCGTTGTCACTGACAGATTAGGTAAAAACCCGGTTTCTTTGTCGGAGTGCGTCAGTCCATAAGGGCGATCGGACTCCGAAACAAAGTAGATATTGGCTTGACAAAATACTCGACTTGTGGTATGCACCTGTGGTGGAATTTCTTAAGGGCGATCGCACTCTACGAAAGCAAAACGGGCGATCGCGATCGATCCTAACTCATTCCCCAGCAGCCTCAGCCGACGCAGCGAATCTATCCGCTACAGCTTTAGCAATTAGCGCCACCTGACTCAGAGGCAAAAACTGAATTTTTTTGACAATATCGTTAATTTCTGGTGGTTGCGAGACTGGATTGCCATCCAAAAAGCTGAGAAACTCTTCCAGAGTATAGCCTGCTCTCGCTGCGAGCTTACCCAAGTTTTCAGTATCGGGAACCGTATCGCCTCTTTCCCAAAGCTGAACAGCAGTCGCAGAAACGCCTAAAAGCTTACCAAACGCTCGTTGACTCATTGTTCCGCGCGCTGTTTTGATGATTTCACTAAGTTTTTGTCTATTTTGGATGTTCACAAGTTAAAAGCTACTCGACCGTACCTACAAGTAAACTGGTCAGTTTATAAATCATTATTATTCAATAGTTTATTCTTTGACTTGTCACTATTGACAAACAACTAAGTTTAGTTTAAAATTAAAAGTATAAATTTAGTAGCCCTGGATCTGAGTACCTCTCGCGATCCAGCAGTCAGAAAATAATGACTAATAGACGCACACAGAGGACACGCAGCAACCGTCAAAGCCTCACCGCCTCCGGTTGGCTAAAACCCCAGCGCTGGCAAATCTCCAAAATAGAAGCAGCCGAAGCTCTGAGAATGCCGGTAAACCGGATAGTCAAAGTGTATCCCAAACAGCATCAAGTAATAATTGTTTACCTGAACAAGAAAGGACAAAAATGCAGTTCCTTTTTCAGCTACAGACTATTTGCCAGATGGGAACAAGAGACGATCGCCACAATTGCCAGTTGTCGAAACCAGCAAACTCTCGCACCCCTAGAAATAATCGTACAGTACGACCTCGAACATTTCAAGTATCCCGTGGCGATCGCCGATGCAATTTGGGAAGCCCTCCTCAACCACATCCGTCAAGTCATCAGGGAACAAAGGCTCAGCAAACAATGCGCCTAAGTTCCCCATCAACCCATCAATTAGTAGAAGCAGCCAACTCAGCCAAACGTTCCTGCTGATCCTGAGAAATGCAAGTCTGAATAATCCCCTCAATATCCCCTTCCAAGACACTATTGAGCGAAAAATTCTCCCCCAAACGGTGGTCGGTAGCCCGATTGTCCTTATAGTTGTACGTGCGAATCTTCTCCGATCGCGAACCAGTACCAACCTGAGCCAAACGCCGCGACTTCACCTCATCCTGCTGCTCCCGCAACTTCATGTCATAGAGCTTAGCCCGCAAAATCTGCATCGCCCGCTCCTTATTCTGCAACTGACTGCGCTCCTCAGTACAGAAAATCCGAATTCCCGTCGGCTTGTGAAACAAATCCGCAGCAGTTTCCACCTTGTTCACGTTTTGACCGCCAGCACCGCCCGATCGAGCCGTACTCATCTCAATATCCTTCGGATCGATGTGAATCTCCACATCATCAACCTCCGGCATCACAGCCACCGTCGCCGTCGAAGTATGCACCCGGCCGCCAGCCTCAGTCACCGGCACTCGCTGCACCCGGTGAACCCCAGCCTCAAACTTCAGTTTGCTGTACACGCTGTCGCCTGTAACTTCCAGAATTACCTCTTTAAAGCCGCCCATTTCCGCCAGTGACTCGCTCACCAATTTTACCACCCAGCCTTGAGTTTGAGCGTAGCGCGAATACAGCCGCAGCAAATCTCCCGCCCAAATACTAGCCTCATCTCCGCCAGTACCCGCCCGAATTTCCAGCATGATGTTCTTATCATCGTTCGGATCGCGGGGAAGCAGCAAAACCTTCAAACGGGTTTCCAAATTCTCCAATTTTGACTCGAGTTCCTCAACTTCCAGGGCAGCCATTTGCTGCATTTCGCGATCGCCCGCAGCTTCCTTAAGTACCTGCCGCGCGCCTACCAAATCATCAGTCGTAGTTTTCCACAGATCAAAAGTATCGACCACTTCCTCCAAGGACGATCGAGCTTTTGCTACCCGCTGAAACTCATAATTATCCCTAGCGACATCCGGGTCAGCCATGCGGCGAGTCAACTCATGAAAAGTTTGCTCCACCGACTTCAATTTATCCAGCAAATAAGATTCAGCCATGTCAAATGTCCTCCGTCAATCGATTTTAGATTTTAGATTTTAGATTTTAGATTTTAGATATTGAAGAGAAGTTGGGATAGAATCGCGATCTTTCCTCAACGGCCAGCCGTAGCAACTCTTCAGTCTAAGCTCTGCAATCCGAGGGCGGATAGATTTTAGATTTTAGATTTTAGAATTGAAGAGAAGTTGGGATAGAATCGCGATCTTTCCTCAGCTACGGGCCGTAGCAATCTCAAATCTCAAATCCAAAATCCTAGAGCAGTCAGTTACCAGTAGAAAAAACTACTTCCAACCGACTGCGGACAAATGACAATCCGGCTACTTCTTCTTTTTGCCTTTAGCAGCAGCCTTAGCAGCATCTGCTTTCGGGTCTTCCATTTTCAGCGGCCCCGACATAGCATCTGCCTTCGGCATTTCTACTTCCGTCATGCCGTATTTCCGCATAAAGCGTTCCACACGACCTTCAGTATCAATAATCTTCTGAGTGCCAGTATAAAAAGGATGATTTCCCGACCAGACATCAACTTGAAGCTTTGGTCTAGTCGAACCAACAGTCATCACAAGTTCGCCGTTGCAATAAACCTGAGCTTCGGGATACCACTCAGGGTGAATTCCTTCTTTCGCCATTTTTTTTACTCTCTAATTTTTGACTTTACAACCATTTTAGCTGTCATCGGACTTGCGTACCAACAACAGCAGCAATTTTGCGATATCTGCTTTGAAAACTAGAATCAGGAATCTGAAAAACACCTTGAAAAAAGGAGGATGGAATCTAGAAAATTTTTCTTTCTTCCCTCTTCCCTCTTTCCTCTTCCCTCTCTTGGCAAATATTTAGGGTTTAAAACCTCCACTCCAGGAAGCCGAATTGTGTTGAAAACTAGGCTAGGGCTTAGGGGAGAGTTAAATCCCCCTCTTAAAAACCTCAACTGTCAACTGTCAACTGTCAACTGTCAACTGTTTAACGTTTCGAGTATTGAGGAGCCTTGCGAGCTTTCCGCAAACCGTACTTTTTACGTTCTTTAGCCCGCGGGTCGCGAGTCAAATAGCCCTCAATCTTCAGAGGTTTCCGGTTGTCCGGGTCTAACTGACAAAGTGCTCTAGCGACACCCAAACGAATCGAGTCAGCTTGACCTGTCAGGCCGCCGCCTTCAACTTTCACCAAAATGTCGTACTCATTTTCTAGACCCAAAGTTTCCAAAGGAGCCTTAGCGAGTGCCAAATAAGTGGGGTTGAATTGCAGGTACAAATCTCCCTCTTTACCATTGACAGTCAGTACGCCTGTGCCGGGAACCAAACGTACCCGCGCTACGGAACACTTGCGGCGGCCTGTACCCCAGTACACAGCGCGGCCGGTATCTGTTGCTTGCATTAGTCATTTCCTCCCGGAATCGTGTGAACAATTAATTCTTCTGGTTGTTGAGCTGCGTGCGGGTGGTTAGGGCCAGCGTACACTTTCAACTTAGTAAACAGTTGTCTGCCCAGAGATGTGTGAGGCAGCATTCCCCGAATCGCTTCTTCGACAATTCTTTCGGGCAAACGTGCTTGCAATTTGGCAAAAGTTTCTGTTTTCATGCCGCCCGGTCTGCCAGAGTGGCGGCGGTAGATTTTTTGGGTGCGTTTTTTGCCAGTAACAGCGATTTTGTCAGCATTGATGACAATTACGAAATCGCCGGTATCCATTGAAGGAGTGTAAGTGGGTTTGTGTTTGCCCCGGAGGTACATGGCAACTTCAGTTGCCAGACGGCCCAGCCGCTGGTCGGCGGCATCGACCACGTACCACTTGTGCTCTAGGGAGTCTTTAGTAGGGACGTAAGTTTTGTTCATTGTTAGTTGTCAGTTGTTAATTGTTAATTGTTATTTGTTAGTTGTCAGTTGTTATTTGTTAGTTGTTATTTGTTAGTTGTTGCCAATAACTAATAACCAATAACTAATAACTAATAACTAATAACCAATAACTAATTTGGGCTGAGTGTCGTACCAAACATCGGTGGGAAAGGGAAAGTCCTGATAGCCAACCCGCAACAGGCATAAACCTTGAGCGGGAGCGGCGTATTTTACCATTTCTCGGCGTTCGTTGACCCAGATATCTGTGAAATTGTCGATCGCCCTTTCCCCCTGACCCACCTGCACCAGCAACCCCACCAGCAGGCGCATCATCCCGTACAGAAACCCGCTGGCCTGAACCTCAATATAAATCAAAGGCCCAGAACGGTGACACTCTGCTGCTTGTACGTCCACCCAGGAATGGGGGCGGGCAGACCCCGCGCGGTGGAAAGCCGCTAAGTGATGCCGCCCGATCAGCGGTGTCAAAGCTGCCTGAATCAAAGATTCATCCACAGGTGCGTGATAGCAGTGCCAAGCATAAGGACGCACAAACAGATTAGGAATCGGGTCTGTATAAAGGGTGTAGCGATAGCGCCGCCAACTGGCTGAGAAACGAGCGTGCCAGGTAGGTTCCACCTTTGCCGAAGCTCGAATTAAAATATCTTTTGCCAGTCGAGAGTTGAGAACGCTTGCCCAGCGGTGAGCCGGAATTGGGCCATCAGCATCAAAATGGGCTACTTGAGCAGCGGCGTGAACTCCCGCATCCGTTCTCCCGGCCGCGTACAGCGTTACCGGGCGTTGGAGCACATTCGATATTGCTGTTTCAATTTCTTCTTGTACTGTACGCTGGTTCGGCTGTCGCTGCCAACCGTGAAAGTCAGTGCCGAGGTATTGGATTACCAAAGCAATGCGTTGTGTCGATCGGGCATTTTCGATTGGGGATTTTGGATTGTCAGTCATAAATCAAAAATCTCCAACCCAAAATTGCATTAAACCAGTTCAACGATCGCCATTTCGGAATTGTCTCCTTGACGGGGGACAGTTCGCACTACGCGGGTGTAGCCCCCGTTGCGCGAGCCGTACCGTTCTTGGGCAGCCTCAAACAAGGCGTGTACTAACTGTTTGTCATAGATATAGCCCATAGCTTGCCGGCGAGCGGCCAAGGAGCCATCTTTTGCCAGGGTAATCATTCTGTCCGCTTCTGGACGCAGCGCTTTGGCGCGGGCGAGAGTGGTAGTGATTTTACCGTGGCGGATTAATTCGGTGGTCAGCGAGCGCAGCATGGCGCGGCGCTGGTCAGCCGGTTTGTTTAGTTGGGGGACGCGACAGCGGTGACGCATAGCAGTTGGTAATTGGTAATTGGTAATTGGGCGCGGGGATAGACAGTCTGCGAACTCGGGGGTGAATTCTTCTTGGTTGTGAAGAACTCACGCACTGAAAATGCAGCACTTTTTTACCCGTTACCCGTTGATTAACTTTTAGCTGATTTTTCCTGTGGCAAGGTAATGCCCAAGCGTTTTTGTAAAGCTTCAATCACTTCTTCTGCGGACTTCTGCCCGAAGTTCTTAATCTCGAGCAAGTCTTCTTGGGTATAATCCAATAAGTCTGCAACTGAGTTGATCTGAGCCCGCTTGAGACAGTTGTAAGCCCGGACTGACAACTGCAATTCTTCGATCGGAATTTGGCTCGTAGGATCGGCCTCACCTGGATACTCGGGTTTGAGAGAATCTTGGGTGATGTCTTTGAGAGGTGCAAATAAATCTACCAGGATGTGTGCAGATTGACTCAGAGCTTCTTGAGGAGTCACGCTGCCATCAGTCCAGATTTCCATAACCAGCCGGTCTTTCTCAGAACTGCCACCGAGCCGAGCATCTTCCACGCTGTAGTTGACCCTGCGAATCGGCATAAAGATGGCGTCAATTTGGAGAAAATCCAAAGCCGACCCATCATCGCGACTGCGGTCTACTGCTCGATATCCGATGCCTTTTTCAATTCTGAATTCCATTTCCAGAACAGATCCTGGTGAGAGAGTCGCAATGTACTGCGATTTATCGATCAATTCCACCTCAGAGGGCAAATCGAATCGATCGGCAGTAACTGTGACTGGCCCCTCAATCCGCAACCTACCGATTTGTGGCTGCTGGGAATGAGTTTTGAGAACAACCTCTTTCATGTTCAGGAGAATTTCCAGAACGTCCTCACGTACCCCTTCGATCGTGGCAAACTCGTGATTGACGCCCGCGATGCGGACTGAAGTTACTGCTGTTCCTTCCAAATTTGACAGCAGAACTCGCCGGAGCGCATTCCCAACAGTTGTTCCCTGACCGCGATCGAGCGGTTCTAGAACAAATTTTCCGTACTGACTGCGGTCTTTGTCAGTGTTAGACTCTATACATTCAATTTGAAACTGCGCCACGGAGTGACCTCCCTTTTCCACTTTGGATTTTTGATTTTGGATTTTAGATTGCAGAGCATACCCCTGAACGGATTTCGGATTTTGGATGGACGGGGCAACAGTTAGAACCATTAGTTTTTGACTTTAAGCAGTTAGCCAATATCCAAAATCTAAAATCTAAAATCTCAAATCGTTTTAGACTCTACGCCGCTTGGGAGGGCGACAGCCGTTGTGAGGAATTGGGGTAACATCTCTAA
Source organism: Microcoleus sp. CAWBG27 (assembly GCF_020883145.1). Taxonomy (NCBI): domain Bacteria; kingdom Bacillati; phylum Cyanobacteriota; class Cyanophyceae; order Oscillatoriales; family Microcoleaceae; genus Microcoleus; species Microcoleus sp. CAWBG27. The sequence goes on along the minus strand of NZ_JAHREU010000013.1, from coordinate 114,309 downwards.
TTAGGGTAATTTCCAGTCCTGCCCCTTGCAAGGCCCGAATTGCAGTTTCTCGACCTGCTCCTGGCCCGCTTACCATTACTTCTATTTGGCGCATTCCCTGGTCGTTGGCTCTGCGGGCTGCACTTTCTGCTGCTGTTTGAGCTGCAAAGGGAGTACCCTTTTTCGCTCCTTTAAAACCGCTGGAACCTGCCGATGCCCAGGATATTACTTCGCCATTCAGGTCGGTAATAGTTACGATCGTATTGTTAAAGGTAGACTGGATGTAGCCTACCCCATTCGGTACGTTACGCTTCTGCTTTTTTGCACCAGATTTCTTGCCTGTTTGTTGTCGTGGCGGCATATTAGTCTCTTTATCGTTTTCATTGAATTACTCTCCCCAAAGGCGGGGAAACAGTCAGCAGGAACATAAATTTCCTGCAAACTGCTGTTATTTCTTGGACGGTGCTTTTTTCTTGCCCGCCACTGTACGGCGGACGCCGCGACGGGTTCTGGCGTTGGTACGGGTTCGTTGACCCCGCACCGGCAGACCCAAACGGTGACGCCGACCGCGATAAGTCCCGATATCCATCAGGCGCTTGATGTTCATTGACTCCCAGCGCCGGAGGTCTCCTTCGATTTGGTAGGTGCTTTCTACATGAGCCCGTAGAGTAGTCACGTCGGCCTCTGTTAAATCCTTGACGCGAGTGTCAGGATTTACGCCTGTTGCAGCGATAATTTTTTTGGCCCGCGACAGGCCTATTCCGAAAATGTATGTCAGACCTATTTCGACGCGCTTATCGCGTGGAAGGTCTACACCGGCAATCCGTGCCACACTTTTTGTCTCCCTAGTTTTCCTATTTGGCTACAATATTGAATTAGGCAGCACCTGCGTGCATTGCCCAGCCCAATTTTCCCGTTTTCTAACCTTGGCGCTGTTTGTGTTTCGGGTTAGTACATATCACCATCACTCGACCGCGACGGCGGATGACGCGACATTTCTCACAAATTTTTTTGACAGATGCTCGAACTTTCATCTTTCTTCCTGCCTGGAGAACCCCGCTCTACCGGAGAGCAGGCACGCTGGCCCGTAGAGCGGTGGGAGGAGAGGCTGGGCAAGGTGTAGGCCTCTCCTCGATTAAATTGTATAAAGTGCGGGTTGTTTTATGAAGGAGCTCGCTTGCACCCACTCCCATTGCTGGGTAAAGTTCGCGTGCGCCAGAATGTTGGCGATCGATACTTAAACGGCGTAGCAATGACTTAACCCGGTACGCCGCTGGGTTGTTGACGCCCTTCTCGGCAACACTACAAACGTAGCATTATAGCATAAATTTGAAGCTTTTTACCAAATTCTCTCTAATTAAACTTAGAATTAGTTTTTAGAAAGTTTTATCTAAGCCTATTTTTTCCGAAGGCGATAAGTAATCCTGCCTTTGGTCAAGTCGTAGGGAGTTAATTCAACTTTGACGCGATCGCCAGGCAGAATTTTGATGTAGTTGCGGCGGATCTTGCCAGAAATGTGAGCTAGCACGTTAAACCCATTATCTAGGTCAACGCGAAACATCGCATTCGGCAGTGATTCCGTCACTGTCCCTTCCATTTCAATTAAATCTTGCTTAGACAATTTGGTATTTACCTCAACTCTACATTTGATTAACTAGGAGTGTCCCGGCGTTTGCTTCAAAACCTATTTACCAAGTAAGGAGGGGCCGATTTTAGATTTTAGATTTTAGATTTACTCCACAGATGCATCAAAGGAGCAGGAACTTCGGTCTAAAATTTGGGATCTCGACGACGATTGTCGGTGGCTTGTCTCCGTTTTGGGCGGGTTGAAGGCGAACGGGGCAATAATTCAGGTAACTCGATCGACTGCTTGACTCAATTAACCGCTTGCTTGAGCTTTACTTGAGTAAAGTTGTGGCAAGTAGAATCGAGTTCAATTTTGTTTCTCGCAACCCTCACAAAACCTGATAGCACAAAAAGCTCCTAGTTAACAGATCTTAGCAAAAGCTGGTGAGTAACAAGCTGTATTGCGAGGGTTCAACAGTCGCCAGAGAGCGCTTGTTGCAGTTCTGCGGTGACTACTTCCATGTCGCGATCGCCATCAACCGCAACTAACTGTTCGCGGGATCTGTAAAACTCAATCAAAGGCTCAGTTTGCTCGCGATAAACTTGCAACCGGCGGCGGATCGTCTCCTCATTGTCATCCTGGCGGCCCCGCGACAGCAGGCGAGTCACCAAAACATTATCAGGGACATCCAAATTGACAGCTCGCAGAGCGCAGTCCTTACCAGAGGTAGCCCCAGTACCAACATCACAAAGCAGTTTGTCAAAAAACGCTGCCTGTGCCACAGTACGGGGAAAGCCGTCGAGAATCCAGCCTGCACCAGCATCTGGTTCATTCATGCGTTCTTGTACGATATCCATCAATAACTCGTCGGGAACCAACTCACCAGCATCCATGTAGGATTTAGCTTTTACACCCAAGGGAGTTTTCGCCACCACGCAGGCGCGGAGGATGTCACCCGTTGAAATGTGGGGTATTTTCCAGAGAGCGGCTAAAAGCTGAGCCTGAGTTCCCTTGCCGGCCCCTGGAGGCCCCATAAAAATCAATTGCATTGCGATTACTTCACCATTCCTTCATATCGCTGGGAGATGACGTAAGTTTGAATTTGCTTGGCAGTTTCGATCGCCACACCCACTAGAATTAGTAGGGAAGTTGCACCAAACCCTCTAAAAGTTTGGACGCCGATCGCGCTTTCTACAGCCGTTGGTACAATGGCCACCAGACCGAGAAAAATCGCTCCCAAGAAAGTCAAACGGTTCAAAACCTTCTCCACATAATCGCTGGTTTTCTGACCGGGGCGAATCCCAGGAATGCTGGCGCCCATTTTCTTCAAGTTCTGAGACATATCTACGGGGTTGACAATCAACGAAGCGTAGAAATAACTGAAGAACAGAATCAAAGTCAGATAAAATAGCGCGTAAGCCCAAGGCGCAGGGCCGTTCGGACTCAACACATTAGCAACTTGAACCAAAAACGGCTGATTGAGAGACTGAGCGAGGAAAGAAGGCACAATCAACACCGAAGATGCAAAAATAATCGGCATCACTCCGCCTTGATTCAAGCGCAGGGGTAGATAGCTGCGACTCTCCCGATAAACTTTGCGACCGACTTGGCGGCGGGCAGAAATAATCGGAATCCGGCGAGTACCTTCCTGAACAAAAACAATCCCGACAATCGTCACCAAAAAGACCAGCAGCAGAACAATTACGCGGCCTACAACTTGCGTGTCGCCACTTTGAGCCAATTCAAAAGTTTGTCCCAAAGAGCGCGGCAAAACCGACACAATGTTGATAAAGATCAGCAGCGATGCTCCGTTCCCGATGCCTCGCTCTGTCACCACTTCCGATATCCACATGACAAACATCGATCCGGCCGTAAGAGCCAAAGCAGTTTGTGGTATGAAGAAAGGCGATGGAGATTGAGCAAAAGGGCTGACCCAAATCGCAATGCCAATGCTTTGCAGAATAGCCCAGCCCAAAGAAACGTAGCGAGTAATTTGAGAAATCTTGCGCCGCCCTGCTTCGCCGTCATTTTTCTGCATATCTTCTAAACTTGGCAGAGCCGCAGTTAGAAGTTGCACAATAATTGAAGCATTAATGTAGGGCAAAATCCCCAGCGCGAAAATCCCCAAAGCTGACAGCCCGCCTCCTGAAAACAAGTCCAAAAAGCCAATTAAAGGGCTATTTTGGACGTTTTGGGCAAAGGCGGCGCGATCGATGCCGGGGACTGGCAAGTGAACACCCAGGCGTACTAAAATCAATAAGCCAATAGTGACGAGGATGCGGCCCCGCAAACCAGCAGCTTGAGCCATCTGCATGAACGTCTCTTGTGCAGTTGGCGCTTTCTCTTTACTAACGTCCATAGTTACGATTTTGGATTTTAGATTTGGGATTTTCGACTAAATCATTTTCTGATAGCAAGCTTGAGGATTTGAGATTTGGACAAACTCTCAAACCTCAAATCTTCACGCAACTACTTCGCAACTTCCGCCGGCGGCTTCAATTTTGGTGCGAGCACCTGCGGTAAAGGCCGCCGCGCGCACTTGCAGAGCCACATTCAGTTCGCCATCTCCTAAGATTTTCAGCGGCCCGTCGTCAGTAGTGACAATTTTTGCTTCGATCAAAGAGGTGAGAGTAACTTCTGTGTTGGCTGGCAGTGATGCTAATTTACTTACATTAATGGTAGTGTACTCTTTCCGGTTCACTAAAGGAAAGCTCTTCAGCTTGGGCAGGCGGCGGTAAAGAGGATTTTGACCACCTTCAAAACCGGGTCTAGTGCCGCTACCGGCTCTAGCTTTTTGACCGCGCATCCCTTTACCGGAACTCGCGCCTTGACCGGCAGAAATACCTCTACCCAAGCGACGCGGGCGTTTTGTGGAACCCGCTTTTGGTCGGGCGTCTTGCAATCTCATAGTTTTGATAGTTGGTAATTGGTAATTGGTAATTGGTAATTGGTAGTTTTGAGTTTTGAGTTTTGAGGAATGAAAGATTTTTATTCAAAACTCAATACTTAATACTCAAAACTGACAATGTCCAGTTCCCTAGTCCTTAACCGTAGAGGTTTTCTACTGGAATTCCGCGCTCTTGAGCAACTTCGGATAAGGTGCGAAGAGTGGAAAGGGCGTTGACTGCGGCTCTAGCGTTGTTTAAAGGATTTCCTGAACCTAGCTGTTTGGCTAAGATGTTGCGGACTCCTGCTAGTTCGAGAACAGTTCGCACTGCTCCCCCTGCAATTACCCCGGTTCCGGGTGCTGCTGGACGCATCATGACTTTGGCTCCGCCGCCTGCACCGTTGATGGGGTGAGGGATGGAGTTAGCTTTGGTGAGAGGGACTTCAATTAGGTGCTTTTTGCCGTCAGCGACGCCTTTTTTAACGGCACCGATTACGTCGCTAGCTTTGCCGACTCCCACTCCAACTTGACCGCGTTCGTTGCCGATAATGACTATGGCGCGGAAGCTGAGTTTTTTACCGCCTTTAACTACTTTGGTAACGCGACGAATCTGAACAACCCGTTCTTGCCATTCGGATTCTTTTTCGCGCCCTTTGTTGTTATTGCTTTTTTTCTTGTTGCGCTGTTCTTTTTGTTCTGCCATGTTTTGTCCTTGGGGAATTGAGGATTAGTAACTGGTAGTTGGCATAGAGAAATTAACAATTAGGAATTAAGAATTTTGTTATAGATTCTCTTTTCCTTCTTCCTTCTTCCTTCTTCCTTCTTCCTTCTTCCTTCTTGCTTCTTCCTAAAAGTCTAACCCGGCTTCGCGAGCTGCATCTGCGAGGGCTTTAACGCGACCGTGATAGAGGTTGCCTCCGCGATCGAATACGACTTGAGCTATGCCAGCGCTGGAACACCGTTTGGCAATCAACTGACCGACTTGGACGCTCGCGGAGCAGTTGCCACCAGAAGTGAGATTTGACTTCAATTCTGGATCGAGGGTTGACGCAGCAGCCAAAGTGTGCTGTGCAGTGTCGTCGATTACTTGAGCGTAGATGTGATTGGACGATCGAAATACCGCTAATCTTGGACGTTCGGCAGTACCGAATACCTTGCGCCGCACGCGGCGGTGTCTGCGGTGGACTGATTCCTTGCGAGTAAGCTTCATTGTTACTTCTTACCTGTTTTGCCTGTTTTACCAGCTTTGCGCCGGACGACTTCGCCGCTGTAGCGAATGCCTTTGCCCTTGTAAACTTCGGGCGGACGCACCGCGCGGATGCGGGCTGCTGTGTTGCCTACGAGTTCTTTGTCAATGCCGGAGACAATGACGTTGGTGTTGCCTTCAACTGCCATGGTGATGCCTTCTGGAGGAGGCATTTCAACGGGCTTGCTGTAACCGACGTTTAAAATCAGGTTCCGTCCTTGAACCTGTGCCCGATAACCTGTGCCGATAATTTCCAGACGACGCTGAAAGCCTTGGGATACACCTTCGACCATGTTGGCGACAAGGGTGCGACAGAGGCCGTGCAATTGTCTGGCGACGCGAGATTCGTCCCGGCGGGTAACGAGTAAAGTCTCGCCTTCCATTCCTAGGAGGATTTCGGCGGGGATTACTCGGGAAAGTTCACCTTTAGGGCCTTTGACGGCTACTTTTTGACCGTCTAGGGTGATGGTGACTTTTGTGGGGATGCTAATCGGACGCTTGCCAATTCGCGACATAGTTTTTGTCCTTTGTTTTTAGTTTTTAGTGTTTGATTATTAGTATCTAGTTATTAGTCTTTAGCGATCGACTTTTGAGTTTTTTTCCATGGTATGCGTGATTAATGACTCGTAATAAACAAGTACAATTCGCCGACACTCATGAGTGGATAATCCCCAAATCTTAGACTTTTGTTTAAGCTTGCAGATTGAATGCTGCAAGTTAATCTAAAATCTAAAATCGACTGACTAATGACTAATGACTAATGACTACCAAACATAACAAAGCACTTCACCGCCTAAACCTTGGCGTCGAGCTTCTCGATCGGTCATAATGCCGCTGGAGGTGGAGATAATGGCAATGCCAATTCCGCCTAATACTCTGGGCAGTTCTTTGCGGTTCGAGTAAACGCGCAGTCCTGGTTTGCTGACTCGCTTAAGTGCCGTGATAATGGGCTTGCGAGTTTTACCTTTGTACTTTAGAGAAAGCACTATAGTTCGCTTTACGCCTTCTGGTTCTGCTTCTTCAAATTCGCTGATAAAGCCTTCGTTTTTGAGAACTTGGGCGATGCTACGGGTCATTTTTGTAGCTGGAATTTGTGTTGTTTGGTGGCGCGCCATGCAAGAATTGCGAATGCGCGTCAACATATCTGCTATGGTATCGTTAGCTGCCATGTGAAAGATCCTTACTCTACTGCTTAGTTGTCCCGGAAGGGCATTCCCATTTCTTTGAGCAAGGCGCGTCCTTCTTCGTCGGTGTTTGCTGTGGTGATAATTGAAATGTCCATGCCTCGAATTTGATCGATGCGGTCATATTCTATTTCTGGAAAGATTAGCTGTTCTCTCAGACCCAAGCTGTAGTTGCCGCGCCCGTCAAAGCTTTTGGGACTGATGCCGCGGAAGTCGCGGATGCGGGGGAGTGCGAGGTTGATGAGCCGATCGAGAAAATCGTACATCCGATCGCCGCGCAACGTCACCATCACGCCGACTGGTACTCCTTTGCGGATTTTGAAGCCTGCGATCGCTTTTTTAGCCCGCGTCACCACTGGTTTTTGTCCGGTGATGATGGCAATTTCATTCAGCGACGAATCCAGTGCCTTAGCATTTTGAGAAGCTTCTCCCAAACCGCGGTTAACGGTAACTTTGATAAGTTTGGGAACCTGATGGATATTAGTATATTTAAACTGATCCATCAGTGTGGGAACGATTTTACCTTGATAAAGAACTTTGAGTTTGTCCGGCATAGTTTTTGTGTTTCGTTAACTGTCCCTGGGCTTGGTCAGGGAATTGTTCTTTGTCAGTTGTCAGTTGTTAGTTGTTATTTGTTAGGTGTTATTTGTTGCCAATAACCAATAACCAATAACCAATAACCAATAACCAATAACTAATTATCGAGGATTTCTCCGGTTTTTTTGAGTTGTCGCAGTTTGCGGCCGTCTTCACTAAATGTATAGCAGACGCGGCTGGCGACTTTCTCTTTTTCGGAATAGTGCATCACATTTGAGCTGTGAATGGGAGCCTCAAAGGTGACGATTTTTCCCGATTCCCCTTCTTGTTGGGGTTTGACGTGCTTGGTTCGGATATTTACGCCTTTAACAATTACTTTGCTGACTTTAGGATATGTCTTTAAGATTTCTCCGACTTTTCCTTTCTCTTTGCCAGTAATTATTTGCACGGTGTCGCCTGCTTTGACGTGCATTCTGTAGCGCTGCGGTTCGCTAGTTGGTTTACCCTTTTTTCCGTACATTTTAAAGTACCTCTGGGGCTAAGGAAACGATTTTAGTAAAGTTTTTGTCGCGGAGTTCGCGGGCTACTGGGCCGAAAACGCGAGTGCCTTTGGGGTTGCCTTCGGGATTGATGATCACGGCGGCGTTGTCGTCAAAACGAATGCTCATGCCGCTGTCGCGACGCAATGCTTTGCGGGTTCTGACAATAACTGCTCTGACGACATCGGATTTTTTGACCGCCATATTGGGGATGGCGTCTTTGACGACGGCAATGATGACATCGCCGACTCCGCCGTAGCGACGGTTGCCACCTCCCAATACGCGGATGCACATGAGCTTGCGGGCTCCGCTATTGTCGGCGACATTGAGGTATGTCTGGGGTTGAATCATGGTGATTGGGGAAAAGGTAATTTGATGCTTGCTAACTGCTAAGTGCTAATTGCTGCTAATTGATGGTTAATCACAGGGTCGATCGATCGAGAAAGCCGATTATCGCACTTTCGAGCAATTAGAAATTAACTGTTAACCCTTTGTTGCACCGAAAATCTCAGCAACCGTCCAGCGTTTGGTTTTGCTCAGAGGGCGAGTTTCAGTGATGCGGACGCGATCGCCCGATTTGCACTTATTTTCTTCGTCGTGAGCTTTGTATCGCTTGGTGCGGACTACGATTTTGCCGTATTTGGTGTGGGAGGAGCGGTTTTCGATCGCTACCACGACGGTTTTATCCATTTTGTCGCTGACTACTACGCCAACTCGTTCTTTAACTGCCATACCTACCTATTGTTGTTGTGCAATTGAGTTTTTTTGAACTGCTGTGCGAACCTCGGCTCGGCTGCTGCTCGCTACTCGCTGACTGCGGTGGGAGCAGACTTGAGAGCTGCCTCAGCAGCGATTTGGCGTTCGCGTTCAACTGTCATTAATTGAGCCAGCCGGTGTTTGGCGTGCTTGAACAGGTGAGGCTTTTCCATGCGGCCGGTAGCTTGCTGAAGTCGCAAGTCCATTAGTTGGCGCTTGACGGCTAAAATTTGCTCTGCTACTGCTGCATCGCTTAATTCTCTAGCTTCTTTAATCTTGGTCAAAGACATAATTGTGTGCTTTATCGTTAGCGGTCTAGTAGCGGTCTAGTGAAGACAGAATTCTTTCTGATGCTGAAGACCGAAGGGAAAAAAATTTGTACGTGCCAGATTTTAAATTTCTGACGAATGCAGACTCAATTCTACCTTCGATCGCCACTATGACGGGCTTTCTTCGCGGGTGATGAACTTGGTTTTAATCGGTAATTTGAAAGATGCCAAACGCATTGCTTCGCGGGCAATTTCTTCGCTGACACCACCAATTTCAAACATGATCCGACCGGGTTTGACGACCGCTACCCAAAACTCCGGTGCGCCTTTACCAGAACCCATCCGGGTTTCTGCTGCGCGCTGGGTGACTGGTTTGTCGGGGAAAATGCGAATCCAGATTTTGCCGCCCCGGCGGATATAGCGGGTCATGGCACGCCGTCCGGCTTCTATTTGGCGGGAAGTGATCCAGGCTGGTTCGACGGCTTGGAGGGCAAAGTCGCCAAAGCTAACTGAGCTGCCGCGGGTGGAAATACCGCTCATTCGCCCGCGCTGTTGTTTGCGGAATTTGGTTCTTTTAGGGCTTAACATGACTGAGGGAATTGGGAATTGGGAATTGGGAATTGGTAATCGGTAATTGGTAATTGGTAATTGGTAATCGGTAATTGGTAATCGGTAACTGGTTACTGCTGCCAAATATCAACTGCTAAATATCAACTTCCAACTGTCAACTGTCAACTGTCAACTGTCAACTGACTAGCCTTCGTTCGATCGATCTTCAAAGTTCTGACGGCGGCGCTTTTGTTTGGTGCGGGGCACGGCTGCATTTGGTGCGGCTTCTTGTTCCTGTCCAGGAATAATTTCGCCTTTGAAAACCCAAACTTTAATCCCGAGAATACCGTAGATGGTTTGAGCGGTGCAGTAGGAATAGTCGATGTCGGCCCGCAGGGTGTGCAAGGGGACTCTGCCTTCGCGCGTCCATTCGGTACGGGCGATTTCTGCGCCGTTGAGGCGTCCGCTGACTTGAATTTTGATGCCTTGAATGCCGACTTTTTGAGCGCGGGTGATTGCTTGGCGAACTACTCGGCGGAAGGATACGCGCCGTTCTAGTTGCTGGGCGATATATTCTGCGATCAGTGTGGCATCGGCGTCTACGCGCTGAACTTCAACGACGTTGATGCGAATTTGGCGGTTGTTGCCGAGTTGCTGCTGCAAACCGACGCGCAAAGTTTCGATACCTGCTCCGCCGCGGCCTACGACAACGCCCGGTCTGGCGGTGAAGACTTCTAGGTCGATTTGATCGGCTTTGCGCTCAATTCTGACCGAGGAAATACCAGCATTACTGAGGGTTTTGCGGACGTACTTGCGAATTTTAAAGTCTTCTTGCAAGAGTTCTGGATAGTTTTTCGGGTCAGCAAACCAGCGAGAGCGGTGCTCTTGGGTAATGCCGAGACGAAAACCAATTGGATGTATTTTTTGGCCCATAATATTTGATGAGTTAATTGGTAATTGGTAATTGGTAATTGGTAATTGATAGTTACCTGTTTTTTGAACTTTAAGCTGTCTGTACCTTTTACCAAATATCAAGGATGTAAAGCCCCTGCTCGAAGTCGGTGGATTGTTTGAGCGGCTGGGTTTAAATCCCGCTCTCAAAAACCTCGCTGTCAACTGTCAACTGTCAACTGTCAATTGTTTTTTAGTCTTCTAAGAGCGGAGCAACTATTACCGTAATGTGGCAAGTTGGCTTGCGAATTTGGTAGGCGCGACCTTGAGCGCGGGGTCTAAAACGTTTGAGGACTGGGCCTTGGTCTGCGTAAGCTTGAGAGACTACGAGTTTGGTTTTGTCCAATCCTGCGTTGTGTTCGGCGTTGGCTACTGCCGATCGCAAAACTTTAACGATTGGTTCGCAGGCGCGGTAGGGCATGAATTCGAGTAAAATCAGCGCTTCTTGGTAGCTTTTGCCGCGAATTTGGTCGAGGACTCGGCGCACTTTGAAGGGCGATGTCCGGATATAACGGGCGATCGCCTTAATTTCGGATGTGGTATCTATAACCATTTCGATTTGGGTAAGTAGGTAATTGGCAATTGGGGAAAAGGTAATTGGTAATTGAATGAAAAAATTTCGATTACCTATTACCTGTCACCTAATTTGGCTATCTTTTCGCCTTTTTATCACCACTTTTCGCGTGACCTCTAAAGGTGCGAGTGGGGGAGAATTCTCCGAGTTTGTGACCTACCATTTGGTCTGTCAGGTAGACGGGAACGTGCTGTCTGCCGTTGTGAACTGCGATCGTGTGACCTACCATTTGAGGCAGGATTGTGGAAGAGCGCGACCAAGTTTTAATTACTTGTTTTTGGCCTGCGGCGTTGAGTTTTTCAATCTTTGTCATCAGGTGGTCTGCGACAAATGGGCCTTTTTTTAACGATCGAGACATAATTTTGGGAATTGGGAATTGGGAATTGGGAATTGGGAATTGGGAATTGGGAATTGGGAATTGGGAATTAGAAAAGGTAAAACATTTTTTTCCATTCTTCCTTCCTTCTTCCTTCTTCCTTCTTCCTTCTTCTTTCTTCCATTAACTTTGTCTGCCGCCCTTGCCACGCTTGGAAGATTTGCGGCGGCGCCGGACGATTAAAGCGTCGCTGCGCTTGTTTTTGCGTCGAGTTTTGGCACCCAATGCTGGTTTTCCCCAAGGAGTCATAGGCCCCGGACGCCCGATGGGCGCTCTGCCTTCGCCACCACCGTGCGGGTGATCTACCGGGTTCATGACGCTACCGCGAACGGTTGGTCTGCGACCTTTCCAGCGGGTACGGCCTGCTTTACCGAGGCTGATGTTTCTGGCGTCTGTGTTGCCAACTTGACCGATCGTAGCGTAGCAGTCGGCGCGGACTTTCCGTTGTTCGCCGGATGGCAGTTTGAGGGTGACGTAGCTACCTTCTTTTGCCATTAGCTGAGCGCTGGAGCCTGCGGAACGGACGATTTGTCCGCCTTTTCCTGGTACTAGCTCGACGTTGTGGACGCTGGTACCGAGGGGAATGTTCTTCAGGGGTAGGGCGTTGCCAATTTCGATCGGCGCGTCTGGGCCTGAGACAATTACTGTACCGACGTTTAAGTTGAGCGGGTGCAGGATGTACCGTTTTTCGCCGTCTTTGTAGAACAAAAGGGCGATCCGGGCGTTGCGGTTGGGGTCATATTCGATCGCCTTGACGGTAGCAGGAATGCTGTGTTTGTCGCGGCGGAAGTCGATCGTTCTATAAAGCCGTTTGTGACCGCCTCCCCGGTGGCGGCAGGTAATGACGCCTCGGTTGTTGCGGCCTTGTTTGGTGTGCTTGTTGCCGGTTAGAGACTTTTCAGGCTCTGATTTGGTAATCTCAGCGAAGTCCGAGACGGTATGTTCCCGGGTGCTGGAGGTATAAGGTCGGTAAGAACGGATGCCCATAATCGCTTTTAGATTTTAGATTTTAGACTTGGGATTTTGGACTTGACAGTTTTGGATTTTAGATTTGGGATTAAGTTAACTTGCGAGTTTCCTGGATGGGAAGTTTGCATCAGTTAACTGGAATCTAAAATCTAAAATCTAAAATCCAAAATTGGCTAAACTTCTGGGAATAGGAGTTTGCGGATGGAGTCTCCGTCTAGCAGAGTTACTGTTGCTCGCTTGTAGCAAGGTTTAAAGCCGACGAATTTACCTACTCGGCGCTTTTTGCGCGGCGGGTTTTGGGTGTTGACGCCAATGACTTTGACCTTAAATAGTTCTTCGATTGCAGCTTTGATTTGAGGCTTGGTCGCTTTTGGTGCTACGTCAAATGTGAATTGATTTAATTCCATCATTCGGGTAGCTTTCTCGGTGAGAATCGGACGCTGGATCAAATCTGCGTAGTCGCGGGGGTCGATTTTACTCACCGTAAATCTCCTGAATTTTTGCTATGGCTGTAGAGGTGACGATTATTTTGTCAGCCGCGAGAACGTCGTAAACATTCAGAGAAGTTGCCAAGATGACGTTGACTAATTCGATGTTGCGTCCTGACAGGTAAACGTTGAGTTGCGGTTCTGGCAAGATTAACAGAACTTTTTTATGGGCGTCGATACCCCAACGGGCGATCGCACTTAGCAATTCTTTGCTTTTCGGTCTCGGAAATTGCTCTGCAAATTCTTCCACCACAATGATGTCTTCGGTACGGCTGAAGAATGCTGTCCGCAAAGCGAGACGGCGTTCTTTTTTGTTCATCTTGACTTCAAAGTCTCTGGGTTTCGGCCCGAAGATGACACCGCCGCCCCGCCACAGCGGAGAACGGATCGAACCTGCTCTGGCTCGACCTGTGCCTTTTTGACGCCAGGGTTTGCGACCGCCGCCTCTAACTTCCGATCGAGTTTTGGTGCAAGCATTCCCTTGACGGGCGTTGACCATTTGCCGTCTCAAGGCTCTGTGAACGATGTGAGACGCATTTTCTTCTTTGGCTACGCGAAGCTCTAAAGTTGTTTCTCCAACTTCTTCGCCTTGCCAATTTCGCACTACACAGTTAACCATATCTTTTGTCCTTTGTCTGTTGTTAGTTGTCTGTTATTATTTGTTGATTGTCAGTTGTTGGTTGTTATTTGTCGATTGTCAGTTGTTAGTTGTTGCTAATAACAAATAACCAATAACAAATAACCAATAACCAATAACTACCACCCAACTTTTTTCTCAGGAACAACATTGACTAAGGCGCCAGCTTTTCCGGGAACTGCTCCCTTGATCAGCAACAAATTCTGCTCTGCATCCACCCGGACAATTGTCAGTTTGCGGACGGTAACTTGAACGTTGCCCATGCGTCCTGCCATTCTTTTGCCGGGATAGACGCGTCCGGGAGTGGTTCCAGGTCCGATCGATCCAGGTTCGCGGTGATTCTTAGAACCGTGAGACATGGGGCCGCGTTTGAAGTTGTGGCGCTTTTGAAAGCCTGCAAAACCTTTACCGATGCTGGTACCGATGACATCTACGATTTGCCCCGGTGTAAAAGCGTCTGCTTTTACTTGTTGGCCTAATTCAAAGGAACTGGTATCTTCCAAGCGGTATTCGTGCAAGTGGCGCAATGGATTCGCCCCCGACTTGGCAAGGTGTCCCAATTCTGGCTTGTTGAGAGCCTTTGGTTTTACTTCTTCGTATCCAATCTGAATGGCAGTGTAGCCATCAGTTTGTTTAGTTTTGATTTGAGTTACTGTACAAGGCCCTGCTTGTATGACGGTGACGGGGATTGCTCTCCCTTCGGCGTCAAACACTTGAGTCATGCCTAGTTTAGTGCCAAGAATGCCTACAGACACGGATTTTTTTCCTTTTATTTACGCAAGAGGTTTCGGATTGCGAAGTTTACGTCAATCCGCTTGCTCTTGTGCAGAAACATCTATTTCAGTGTTCCTGCAATTAACTGTTATCAACCAACAGCCTTCCTCGGTGTTTAAAATTTGAGTTTTAAATTTGGGAGCGAGCTTGTGGAAGTCTTGCAAGGGTTGAGATTCTAGGTTTTTTACCTGTTCGATCTCCGACTTTGATTTCGGTCTTGCTTATTTGGGCTAGGACTTGGATAGCAAGCTACTCAGTATCCTTTGACAGCGCCAGTTCACAATAGTACATGAAGTGTTTGCTATTTGTCAAGGCCTATTTGATAACTTTGTCGCCTCAGCTTTAGCATTTATAATACTTTAAGCTCGCAACGGGCGATCGACCAAATTTAAAACAGCAGGCTAGACAAATTTATGGGACTGATTACAACTGGTGCGGATATGATTCGGGATTTGGAAAAGTCGGGGTCGCTAGCCCTGTACGTTCCTTTAGAGGGAGGATTTGAGGGCCGTTACCTGCGACGGCTGCGGGCTGCCGGCTACGGTGCGTACACAATTACGGCGCGGGGTTTGGGCGATTTGGCGATGTATTTGACCGGAGTTCACGGGGTGCGGCCGCCACATTTGGGCAAGAAAACTACTGGCAATGAAGGGGCTGTGGGTTACACCTACTACGTACCTCCGATGTTGCAAACTCAATTAGATAATTTGCCGCCGAAATCAAAAGGACTGGTGCTTTGGATTATTGAAGGGCAAGTTTTGTCGAGTCAGGAAGTTGAGTATTTGACTGTTTTGCCGACGTTAGAACCGCGAGTTAAAATAGCAGTAGAGATGGGGGGCGATCGAGCTTTTAGCTGGAAGCCGCTTAAAAACGCTTTAGTTGCTGCTTAAATTCGGGTATTTGCGATCGCAAATCAACTAAAAAACGCAGCGAGCAACATCAAGCTCAACCGCTTCGGCTCGCTGGTTTTGCTCTTTTTGGGAAAAACTTCTTAATTAACAGGAAAAATAGTATGCTTCAGAACCGCGATTACACAATCATCATTGACAAAAGCGGCAGTATGTACACCAAAGACCAGATGGGGGGAAAAAGTCGGTGGGCGCTGATGCAAGAATCGACTGTCGCACTGGCGAATAAATGCGAAGAACTTGACCCAGACGGCATCACAGTTTACGTTTTTTCTGGTCGCTTCAAACGCTACGAGAATGTAACATCAGCTAAAGTAGTGCAAATCTTCCAAGAAAACGAACCTTCCGGGACTACAAATTTGGCTGCGGTGCTGCTAGATTCTCTCAACAATTATTTTCAGCGCAAAGCATCCGGTAAGACCAAGCCAAATGGCGAAACCATATTAGTGGTGACGGACGGCGAACCGGACGATCGCAAAGAAGTGATGAAAACGATTATAGAGGCATCGCGGAAGCTCGATCGAGATGAAGAGCTGGCGATTTCCTTCATTCAAGTAGGGAATGCCCCGGAAGCGACTAAGTTTCTCAAGATATTGGATGACGAACTGCAAAGCGCTGGGGCTAAATTCGATATCGTTGATACAGTGACGATGGATGATATCGAAGGAATGACCCTGACGGAAGTATTGCTGAATGCAATAACTGATTGAGGAGGCCGCTCGTTGTTTGCGAGATTATATTTGTGCCTGGTTCCTGGGCAGGATTTTTTAAAGGGGGTTTTAAGTCATGGAATCGATCGATCGCTTGTTAGCTGAACTTAGGGCAGAATATCAAGCATCTCAAAAAAATCGCGACGTGCCAAGTCAGCCGCCAGTGGAAGCACAACCGCTTTCCCAACCAGCAGCAGCACCGTCAAATCAAACATTTAAAACAGCAGATATCAAATATTCTGGTACTTCTGACAAGGATTTAGCTGAAATTAAGGCTGAATACGCAGCACAAAATAAAGCTGGGGAAGTAGCTGCACAGGAAGCGCTTCAGCCTCTGCACGAATCAGAAAATAAATCTCAGGAAGTGACTGCACTAGCACCGAAAGTGACTGCACAGGAACCGCTTCAGCCTCTGCACGAAGCAGAAAATAAACCTCAGGAAGTGACTGCACTAACACCGAAACCCCCTGAAAAAATTGTGCAGTCAGAGTTAGACGTACAAACGCACAGGCAAAAAGTCAGGCAAGCTCAAGTTTGGCTGAAAAATTTAGATAAAAATTCCGATGAGAGATATTGGTTCGATCAGTTTGCTTTTAAGTATAGTTCGAGGATAGATGCGGCGATCGACTATTTACAAGCTGTGAACGAGTTTGATTGAGTCTTTATGGGCTATATATTACCCACAATCAGGGACAAGACAGTCGTTTCCCTACAATTAATCGGGGTAGGGACACGGCACTCCCGTGTCCTCCGTTTCTATCATTCCGGTTTTACCGGAATTGATATTGGGTTTTATTGTTTGCCTCAGTCTACAATTCCTGTTACAGTATTTCTTGGCACAGATGTGGGATTCAACAAAAACAAAGCTGCCTTTTTTGCTGTATCTTCAGATAGCTGAATTTGTTTTAACTCAACAATACCTTCACTGATAAAAGTATCTCTCAAAGCAGCTTTTTCTCCGCTGTTAAAACTGGTTTCGTAAAACACTTCTCGAATCCCAGCCGCAATGACTAATTTCAAACAATAGATGCAGGGTTCTAAGGTGACGTAAATACTAGCCCCAGCCGTAGATATACCGTGTTTTGCAGCTTTGGCGATCGCATTTGCTTCAGCGTGAACAGCCCGCGACGGCAAAGTTTTGCTAGCGTCGCAACTGCTCAAACCCGGATAGCAGAAGCCTTGTGCCGTGCAATGTGCCGAACCCGATGGGGAACCGTTGTAACCCGTGGCTAAAATTTGCCTGTTTTTGACGATTACCGCACCTACGGGAAATGCCAGACAAGTCGATCGAGTTGCGGCCAATTTTGCCAACATTAAAAAATATTCGTCCCAATTCGGTCTTTGAGGGGGTTCGTACTTATCTGGTGTATTGTCCATTTAAAATGTAAAATTAGAACTGTATTGGGACAAGAAATTTATTGCGAGATGCCAGTTGAACCAAATCCATTATCTCCCCTAGAGCTGGTACTTAACATTTTTACTGCTTCAATTTCGACGCGAATTACTGGCGCGATTACCATTTGAGCAATTTTCATCCCTTTTGTGACTTGAAACGAAGTTTGACCGTGATTGATTAATATTACTCCGATTTCGCCTCGATAGCCTTCATCTATGGTTCCTGGTGCGTTAAGTACAGTAATTTGGTGCTTGAGAGCTAAACCACTTCTGGGACGAACTTGGGCTTCTGTTTTTTGGGGTAATTCTATGGATATGCCTGTATGAATTAACTGGCTTTCTCCCGGATTTATTTCTAATTCATCTATAGAAAATAAGTCCAGTCCAGCATCAGTATCGTGGGCATATTTGGGGATTATTGCTGATTCATGGAGTTGCCGAATTTTTAATTTCATCTTGTTTGGTAAGTGGAAGGAAGAAGGAAGAATGATTTAACCACAGAGAGCGCAGAGGACACAGAGGAAGAGAAGAGAGAGATGAATAATATCACAATTATTACGGCGCTAGTCTGGCTTTTCCGAGACGAGTTGTTGTGTACCACTTGGCAATGCCGGGTGCCCAATTTTCAAAATGAGGCCACATCATTTCGCAGAGTTTTTGAATTTCCAGTTGAGCGTTTTTTTTGTTTCTCAAGTCGCAAAAATGTAGAAAAGACCTTAAATTGAAACTGACTACAAAATGCTGGCGGTAATCAAAGGGTAATTTACCTCTGGCGTGTTCCTCCGACATACCGCCGTCGAAGTCAATTTTATAACGTTTAGCTGCTTCCAGACACCATTCTAAGTCTTGTTGTCTTTGTTCCGGGGAATAGTAGTATTTCTTGCCTTCGCGATCGGTATAATAATCTACTGGACGCAGGTAAAAAATATCTTCTATATCTTTTTTGCCGGTTGCTGCATCCAAAAATTGATTTCCTGTATAACGCAAGGATTGTACATCGAATGAAACTCCAACACGATGTGTCCTCGCTTGCTGCATGACGCTGTGGGGAAAGTAGCCGCAATTAAAGATGATTTGGGGATGTTCTAGGGGGCCGTAATGCCCCCGATCGCCCGCGAGGAGCCTTTTGACGATAATTTCGCCACATTCTTCTTCTGAAGGCCAGGACTCGCGCTCGTCAAATACGAAATTCTCCGTATAGTCTTGATGGAGGGCAGCATAAATTACTTGCTGGGGATTTGGTGTTTGAGAAATAACTTCTACTCGAAATCTATCCATTATATTTTTATTTTTGAATGTCGTTATAGTTGGGAAAATCAACGTTATAGATTATTTCATAAGATGGCATTATTGGCAAGCTTTTTGCTTCTAACAATTTACGGTGCTACTCTAGCAATAGTTTTGACTTTAATAAATTATTTTAACAAATTCGTCAAGCCAACAATTCACTGACAGCTACGCTAAAACCTACAAGTACCCTTTGAGTGTTAACAACTTCATCTGGATTAAACAACAGCCAGCGTTCCCCTGCATTTACAAATATCAATCTCGCTTCAGGAAACAGCAACCAAACTTCTAAACATCCCGATGCCAAATATTCTTGACCTTTTGCAAATAACTCTTCGGCACTATCTTCAGGAGATGCAATTTCTGCAATGAGTGGGAAGCTTTGGGAAAATGATGTAAAATTTCCTGATGGTGGCAAAAGTTCAGGAGTGATGTAAGCGACATCGGGACGGAGACCATTTTTGCCAGTGTAGCAAAGTATTTCGGTAATAACTTCTCCTCCCTGTCCGCTGGAATTTTTATAATTTCTCCAGTCAGTAGCTAGATTAACTTGAGCGAGACCGTGTTTGAATGTCATTCCTGTTTTCTCTACTAAGTTGCCGTCAACCCACTCCATTTTATCACGAGGTCTGACTAAAAACTTTTCTAGAGGTATGACTTTATGGGAGTCTGATTTTGGCTGATTTTCTGCTGTATTTACTGATTTTGACGGCGGTTCTGTATCTAATTTTTGGTCGGCATTTTTAGGTATAGTTGTAGTAGCTGTCACGATCGCAACCTCTCTTTGAATATTTTAAGTTTACAGGAGATTAGCCTTTGATGACTGGATTAAATAAGGTAACTTCTATGATACTATCAAACCGTTTTTCTGAAGCCCTCACCTATGCCGCAGAATTGCACGCAACTCAAATCCGCAAAGGTTCTGGCGTTCCCTATATCGCTCATTTGTTGGGTACTGCTAGTATAGCTTTGGAATACGGGGCTTCGGAAGATGAGGCGATCGCAGCTTTGCTTCATGATGCGATCGAAGATCGAGGTGGCCCGCCTACCCGCGAAGCCATCCGCAGCCGCTTTGGCGATACTGTGACAGCAATTGTAGACGGCTGTACCGACAGCGACGCGACGCCCAAACCCCCTTGGCGCGATCGCAAACAAGCTTATATCGATCGCATTCCTCAAGCTTCCCACTCCGTCAGATTGGTCTCGGCGGCTGATAAACTTTATAATGTGCGATCGATCCTGAAAGATTACCGTGAATTAGGAGACTTAGTTTGGGAGCGCTTCAAAGGCAAAAAAGATGGTACTCTTTGGTATTATAATGCTTTGGTAGTAGCATTCCGCCAAGCTGAATTAACGCCGATCGTTGAAGAATTAGACCGCACAGTTTTAGAATTAAACAAGCTTTCCGAAGACAAAAGGTAAAAGCTATAGGACTAAGGCCAACTGGCACATATGGTAAGGTGCGTCAGATCTGAAACCCTAGATAATCATTGTATAACTTCGTCTGACGCACCCTACAATTCTAACAAATAACTAATAACTACTAACAAATAACAATGGCAAATGTTCGCTTAGAAAATATTACCAGACGCTACCAAAATGTCACCGCGATTGAAAACATCAGTTTCAAAATCCCGGATGGAGAATTTTGGGTATTAGTCGGGCCCTCCGGCTGCGGAAAGTCTACAATTATGCGGACAATTGCAGGTTTGGAAACTGCAACTTCTGGCAATCTTTATATTGGAGATAATTTAGTTAATAACATTCCGGCGAGACAGCGCGATGTCGCAATGGTGTTTCAAAATTACGCGCTTTACCCGCACATGACAGTCGCCGAAAATCTGGCTTTTGGATTGCGGATGCGGAATGTTGATGCTGCACAAATTAAAGAAAGAGTCGAAATTGTAGCCCGATCGCTTTCGATCGATCACCTCCTCAACCGCAAGCCGAAACAGCTATCAGGCGGACAGCAGCAGCGGGTAGCACTCGGAAGGGCGATCGCCCGCGAGCCCAAAGTATTCCTTTTAGACGAACCGCTTTCTAACCTCGACGCCCAACTGCGAGACGACACTAGGGCCGAACTCAAACAACTCCATCAAAGGCTGGGAATTACCACAGTTTATGTCACCCACGACCAAGTGGAAGCGATGACTTTAGCTGATAAAATTGTAGTTTTAAATGGAGGCAAAATTCAGCAAATCGGAGACCCGCAAAGCATTTACGCTAAACCGGCTAACCGGATGGTTGCCACATTTTTAGGCAATCCTGCTATGAACATTTTACCTGCAATTTATGCTAACGAATCTTTTCAGGTAGGAAGTCAATCTTTAGCCTGTCCGCCCTCGATTCATAAAAGATTGCAGGCGAAAGAAGGACAAGCATTTGATTTGGGAATTCGTCCAGAAAGTATAGAAATCTTTACGCCACAAACAGCAGAAGAGGATGATTTCAATAGGGATATTTGGGCTTTAGAAAAAGTCCCTCTCGATGTAGAGGTAAAAGTAGTGGAACCTCTGGGGCGAGAAATTTTAATCCGGGCGAGTTTACCTGCGTTGGGTGCTGAAACTACTGTACAGTTACAAGTACCGGCGGGTGTTCGCTTGCGTCCGGGCGATCGGCTGACGGTACAGCTTGACTTCGATCGACTATTTATTTTTGACCCATCCACCGGCGAGGCGCTGTATCCCTAACCGCATTAAATCTCAAAGATCAAAATAGATTTGATTTATGCACTTGCAACCTCAGAAACCCGGTTTCTACGAATATTTCTCGTTTCTCGTTGCAAATTTTTCTCAGAAACCCGGTTTCTAGCCCCGGCTTTGGGCGATCGCACTCCCTAACTCCTGTTCCATCTCAAATCTCAAATCTCAAATCTCAAATCTCAAATCTCAAATCGCTCGACTGTTCCATCCACAGGCTAGGTGTCAGTCTTCTTCACAAAACTTTACACTTGACGTTTCGGAATTTACGCAGTAATGATAGAATGATTGTATTGCGAAAAAAAATCATCCCCCTAAAGGCGTACTTTTGTGAACGGGCATCGCGACCAACAACTTCGCATCTGCGCTCGAAAAGCGGCAATCCCGCCGCATAGGGATTAACTGGCGAACCAAAAACTCCGAAAAACTTTCTAGCGGCATTTCTTAGATGAATCCCGATAACCTGCCTCAAATGCTGCAAACTGGATTTCACCTAACTTTAGGTGCAACTTCCTTTTTACTTGAGACATTGCAAGATCCTCAGAAGCGAGAAGAAAATCTGGACAAACTTCGTCAGTCGGATTTAAGTCCACTAGCTTCGGAGTTGTTGGAAAAAGGAGAAATGACCGATCGAGAAGCCCGTAATTTTGTCGATACTATTTTCTCTCAACCAGGCGATCGGGAGAATGCACGCAGCGAGGAATCCGGATCGACACAGCAATCGGATACAGCAACTGACACTCCTCCCGAGTTGGTTGTACAGCCTGATGTAAAACTAGAGATTCAAGAATTAACTGCACAGATGGCAGCGCTGAGGGCCGAATTGGAAAATTTGCGCGCCGAAAATTCCCATGATTAAAGAAGTAAGCATCTTTAACACAGCCGGAGTTTAGTTGGAAACAACTTATTGAAGAGAACTAAACTTTAGTCGTTATCCCAGTTTTCAGTACCGATTAAGTCGGCGATGCGATCGCGCAACAAGAAATCGCATTTTTCCAATTCTCCTTCTACGCAAGCCCATTCTCGGGGCGGAATGAACTGACACAGTGTGTAAATAGGCTGTTGCCTGCTGAGTACGCCTTCATGGACGAGGTGGCGTGCTTCGTCTTGGATAACATCTAAAGAGTATTGGATTCTGATAGTTGACTGAATCATAATGCGCCCTCAAGGTTTTACTACTAAAAAATTATGGCCCTGTTAATAATATAATCCAAACTTAGGATTATGGAAGTTAAATTTTTTTCTGTATACTGAGATACTGTTTGCCGATTAATTTGAAAAACTTATAGAGATGATGAGGGAGCAATGGGATCTGCCTGGGGATTTTGAGGGGTGGCAGATGTTGCAGGCTAAGAGGCGAATCTACGGCAAAGCTTTATTCAGGACTTAGAAAGTTGCGACAGATTCCCGGTTTCTGGATGCTGCGCCGCAAAAGCAAAATTTCTGACAGAAACCGGGTGGATCGATTTAAGTGCTGGTGAAGCCAAGGAAAGACTTGGCAGTCTGGCAGATCAAGCATTGCCCGTTTTGTTAATGCCGAATAGCAACTCTACAGTGAGAGATTGCGCTGCGGGCATTTGTCCGAAACAAAATATATAAGGAATAGTCGGAGGCAAGTGTGGCAAAAATTGTTCTAAAACGTAGGGGCTTCCGTAAACTACCACAGCTTGCAGTTCTCCCGTCTTTAATAAATTTTTAAACCAATCTTGAGCCGCTTGGGTTAACCCTGCACTACCTCGGAAGCAATTGCCCCGAATGAAAATTTGCAGCAGTGTCGGAGAAAAATGCTCTGCGCTTGAATTATGACTCAAATCGCCTGTCCGATCGTCAATTAGTTGCAATTCGTAACCAAACTGTTCGGGAATCGCGATCGCCGGGGTGTGTTTTCCCAAAAACTCGCAACCCAAAACATCATCTACAACAATCAAATTCCGCAAAATTTGCTTTTCCGAGGTTTTTTTAGCCACTAAAGGCAAAGCGCCACCAAATTTTAAAGAATCTCGCAAAATATCGGCAGCCGTCGCCCTTGCCTCTGCTGTTGCCAGCAAAATTAAGTCGCTAGAACTACCCCCCTTGCTCAGAGGCGGTTGAGGCGGGTCGAATTTGGGATTTGTGGCTGTTTGGTCGATCGACAAACCCACTTTAATTTTCGCTTTCCAAATTCGCTTGACAGATTCTTTGATTTGTGATATGTCGAGTCGCCCTTGAGTGACAGCTTCGCAGACAGCCAGAATCGCCCCTTCCGGGTCAAGCGGCATCAGCAAAACATCAGCACCAGCCTCAGCCGCCAAAACAGCAGCTTCATTAGCGCCGTACTTATTGGCGATCGCGCCCATCACCAAAGCATCAGTCACAATCAAACCATCAAATCCCAACTCTTGGCGCAGCTTCCCGATCAAAATTTTGCGAGAAAGAGTAGCCGGAAACTCTTCATCCCAAGCCGGAATCAGCAAGTGAGCGCTCATCACAGCATCCACCCCGGCGGCGATCGCCCCTACAAAAGGAGGCAACTCAATCTGGGCCAATCGATCGGGCGAATGCGACAAAACCGGCAATTCCAAGTGAGAATCAACCGCCGTATCTCCGTGGCCGGGAAAATGCTTAGCCGTAGTCAAAATCGGGTGTTCGCCTGCGCCGCGAATAAAAGCACTTGCCAATTTGGTGACAATTTCCGGTGTCTCGCCAAAAGCGCGGACATTAATCACAGGATTGTCGGGATTGTTGTTAACATCGACCACCGGTGCGAGAATCCAATTGAGACCGATCGCCCTAGCTTCGATCGCAGTCACAGCGCCCATTTGTTCCGCATAGCGATCTGCTTTACCCGCATCGTGCCGCGCAATTTCAGCAATAGCCATCGGCGGCCCGAACCAAGTCGCCCCGGCGAACCGCTGGCCGACACCTTCCTCAATATCGGCAGCCAGCAGCAGCGGAAATTTTGCCCAAGACTGCAATTGGTGCGATCGAACGGCCAATTCCGCAGCACTTCCCCCGACCAAAATCACCCCACCCACGCCCAAATTTTCCAGATAATAGCGGAGTTTGTCGGCCGTTGGTTCCCAGGCCCGATAGCGAATTTGGTGGTCAAACAAGTAGCCTGAAGCGCGCACCACGAACATCTGGGCTACAAGTTCGGGTAAGGAAAGATTGTCAATCATGGGAAATTGGGAATTGGGAATTGGGAATTGGGAATCGGGAATCGGGCATTGGGAATTGGGCATTGGAATCATAGATTTGGACACTCGCATTACATAATTCCAATGCCACCGGATTTGAGATTAATCCTCGTCTTCTTCTAAATCATCATCATCATCATCATCATCATCATCATCATCATCATTGGTCAATTTTTCGCCATCATCCGTCAATTCTTCGTTGTCAAACATACCTGGTTTGCGATCGGCAGAAAGCTGGTTCAGCAAGATCAGCATTTTATCACCCCGTTCCAAAGAACGATCTTCAAGAAATACCACTTCCGGAGTCCGGCGCAGTTGTATCCGGTGGCCTAGCTGGTTGCGGACGTAGCTAGTGGCAGATTTCAAACCTTCCATAGTCTCGGCCTTCGCCTCATCAGTACCGTAGATGCTGACAAAAATCTTTGTATGCTGAAGATCTCCGGAAACAATTACGTCGGTAACGCTAACCATACCCGCACCTACACGATCGTCCTTAATGCCGTTGAGCAACATCAGGCTGACTTCCCGTTTAATCATTGAAGCTACGCGCTCAATGCGACGACTTGTAGCCATAGCAATTATTCCCTACCTCTTCTATAACATACCGATCGGCTGTTTTTATCCCGATTGACAATTGTAGCGCGATCGGTGTCAAAATCGATTTAGTGTCCCGTGCCACCGGAAAGGTGAACTTTAAGTTAATGTCGGTAATTAATGGGCGATCGTTCAATATAAAATCTGGCAAATACGATCGCCCCTCATCATGCCCAATTCTATCCAACAAGAAGCCCGCCAAATTCTCGACACCCTTGCATTCACCCCTTTTGAGCAATGCCAACCCCTCAGCCGCGACTTTGATACTATTCCTACCAAAGTAGGTTTATACGCATTTCGGCATTCCTCCGAAGGACTGCTTTACATTGGCAAAGCCAAAAACTTGCGAGACAGACTTCGCAACGGACATAAAGCCTTTCTGTGGGGCTGGCTCGATCGTTACAATCCAGACGACGTGAGGATTGCCTTCGTCACTCTCAACCAATGGCAAAGACCGGGGCTATCATATGAATTAGAAACCCTCATCCTCCAAGCCAGCAACCCTCCGTACAACGTTAAAATCCCCAGAGAATCATGACTCAAACTATCGCCACGCAACACCTTTCGACCGAAGCTATTCATCAGTTAGTCGATTATTTGCCTGACTATATAAAAGCTGCCCTCTTGTCCAAGTCCGCTGAACTTGAATGTCCTCTCGAAGCGGCAATCGAAATGGCAATCTCCAGCTTTTTAGACGAAGAATCCTTTAGCTTTGAGGATTGTTTGCTGGCCAAACGCATGAAAGATACTGTCTGAAATTTCATAGATATCGATCGCACTCCCAGTTAAGCTTAGGTTATGCCGATCGCCAATAAAAACATAAAAACTATGGATAAAGAATTTACCATCGGTCAAAAAGTCCGAGTTGTGGCGATGCCACCTTTCGTGAAAACTGCCGAACCGATGCCGATGCTGCGGCCTGCGAATGTAATTGCGATCGGGGCCCAGGGTGTTGTGATCGATCGGCGTCCCGGCAATTATTGGGGCATTCGCTTTGAAAAAGGTGCTTTTCTCTTAGACAGTCAGTACATTGAAGCTGATATCAGTTGACAGTTGACAGTTGACAGTTGACAGTTGTAAATGAGAATTGGCAATAGGGAATTGATAATGGGGAACTTTCAACCAATAACCAATAACCAATAACCAATAACTACTGACCACTGTCAACTATTCAAGAAGCTAACTTGGTCTCAAAACCCAAAGAATCAACCGAAAATTCCCCCAAAACTTCCTCTACAATAGGAGAGCCAAAATTACAAGCTTGAGGCTTTCCCAAATAATAACCTTGACCGTAATCTACCCCAAGTTCCTTGAGTTTATCCATAACTGCTTGACTTTCCACATACTCGGCAATAGTTTTAATTCCCATGGCGTGGGCAATTTTGGTAATAGCTTCCACCATGACAATATCAATAGGATTCTCGGCAAGATTTTTAATAAAATTCCCATCTATTTTGATATAGTCAACAGGCAAATTTTTTAGGTAAGCAAAGGAAGACATCCCGCTACCGAAGTCGTCCAAGGCAAACTGGCAGCCGAGTTCCTTGAGTTTCCAGATTAAGCAGGCTGCTTTGCTGAGATTTGCGATCGCCACGGTTTCGGTAATTTCAAAACAAATTATTTCCGGCGGTATTTGATAGATAGAAAACTGCTCTTGAATAAAGTCGATGAATTTTTCTTCGTTAAGGCTGTCCCCAGAAAGGTTGATTGCATAAAGGCTGGGATGTTTTGTAAATGAAGCTTGTGAATTAGACAAGGAGCAGCAAGCAGGCAAGGTAGCTATTTTATCGCTGTCTGCGCCGGGGTTTTGGACTAAGAGATTTGCCGTGAAAATTTTAGATAAATTGCTAAATAAAGTGCGAATTACCCAGCGATCGATCGCGTGCATCAAGTTGTAGCGTTCGGCAGCCGGGATAAATGCCATTGGTGAGACTAACTGACCGTTCTCAAGCTGGAGGCGGAGGAGGATTTCGCAGTGGGTGCCGGTGGTGGGGAGCTCTCGCAAATGTACGATCGGCTGAGAGTACAAGCGAAAGCGATTCTCTTCTAAAGCTTGATTGATTTCGACTACCCACTGGGTTTCGCCGTGCTGTTTGATTAATTCTCGATCGCCCGCTTGATAAACCTGCACCCGATTGCGGCCTTTATTTTTAGCAGCATAGCAGGCTAGATCGGCCGCGCTCAACACCGCAGAAGTCGATACTGTTTTGGGATTAATTGCCACCAAACCGATACTGACGCCGATCGCAAAAGTTTTGTCCTGCCACGCAAACCGGAATTCCTGAATGTTTTGCAGTAGCAATTTTGCAACATCTAAGCCCTGTTCTGGCGGACAATTGTACAGGAGTACAGCAAACTCATCGCCGCCCAGACGAGCCAAAATATCTGTTTTGCGGATATTGCTTTTAAGTAGCTGGCTGACTTGGCGCAGCATTTCGTCGCCTGCAACGTGACCGCTGGTGTCGTTAACTATTTTGAAGCGATCGAGATCCAGGTAAAGCATCACGTGTTCTTGACCGTAACCTTGAGAACTGTGCAGGGCGTGTTCTAGCTGGTACTCAAATTCGTGACGGTTGACCAATTGCGTCAGCGGGTCGTGAGTTGCCTGCCAGGTGAGTTGTCGCGCTTGAGTTCGCACTTGGGTGACATCTCGAAATACAACGACGGCCCCGACAATTGTGCCGTTACTGGCGTGGATGGGGGCGACGCAATGGTCGATCGCAAATTCGCGGTTGTGGCGCGCAATCAGCAAGCTGTTGTGTCCTTGGTCAACAATCCGACCTTCGTACAAAGCAATTTGGGCGATATTTTCGATCGGCATCCGAGTAGTTTCGTCAACTATTCTCAACACGCCCGCTAGGGGCAAACCTTTAGCTTCTGAGGTTGACCAACCCGTGAGTTTTTCGGCAACTGGATTGAGGGTAGAAATGTAGCCGTGGCTGTCAGTAGCGATTACTGCATCGCCGATCGATTGTAGAGTAACTTGAGCTAGTTCTTTTTCCTTAAAAAAAGCTTGTTCCATGCGCTTGCGATCGCTAATATCCCGCTGCACGGACACCCAGTGAGTCAGGTTCCCCGACTCGTCAGCAACTGGTACGCTGTTGAGTTCCACCCAATAAGTGGAACCATCTTTGCGGTAGTTGATCAATTCCAAGCGCAGGGGTTCTCGGCGAGAGAAAGCGCGGCGAATTTTGGCAACTTGAGCGCCATCGCTGTCGGGCCCGCGCAGACAACTCGGTGTTTGGCCGATAATTTCTGCGGGCCGATAACCGGTCATTTGGGTAAAAGCTTCGTTGACATAGATGATGGTGGGATCGGAGATATCGCTGTATCCCGCATCCATAATCACGATCGCGTCGTTAGCGTTAACTACGGCAGATTCTAACAGTTGCAGCCGCACCTCTGCCTGCTGGCGGGTAACGATTTCCTGTTCCAGTCGGCTGTTAGTCAAGCTTAGAGATGCGATCGCTTTTTGCAATTCGCTAGTCTGTTCTTGGACGCTGGCGTGCAAAATATCGATCGCCCCGGACATTTCCATCGGGTCAAGTACGCTCAGTAAAGTGCTTTGAGTAACTATTCCCAGCAGTTCTCCGCCTTCGGCAGTGACTACTAACCTGCGGACTAAACGCTGCTGCATTTCCTGATGAGCCACCCAAAGCGAGTCTTCTGGCTTGAGACTAAATAAAGGGCTACTCATTACAGTTTCGGCGATCGTCTGCGACAAATCTATATCTAAAGCTTGAAATTCGACAATATCCCGTTCCGTGACTATGCCTACAGGAATTGGGAACGACACATTCATCGATAATTCTGTTGGCGCTGTAATTACCACGCAGCTAACGCGGTGCTGCGCCATCAACTCGGCTAAACTGATAACTGACGAGGTAACAGGCGCTTGAATAACTTGTGCAGTCATTACTTCTTTCACCAGGCGCATTTTTAAGATATTTGCCGGTTGCACCATCCCTTGGCGAATGCTTTCTGGCGTAATTACTCCTAAAAGTTGACCGTCACTGTCTAATACTGGCAAATGGTGAATTCGTTGTTGCCCCAACAGAATTAAGGCGCTAAAAATGTCTCTATCTTCACCTTTCGTCAGAGTTGCTGTCGGCTGCTGCATAACTTCTGCGATCGTAACATTTTTTAAGTTTTTGCCAGATGCAATCAAATCGACGAGATCCCTCTCAGTGAAGATTCCTTGCAATTGAGAATTTTGAGCAGATTGCGAGTCGGATTTTTCGAGGGATTGTTCGACGACAAAGACGCAGATACCTCTGGCGTCTCTGAGGGCGCTTGAGGTGAGGGGATTTGAGATTTCTGTGAGTTGCGGGTAGATATCGGTGGGTGGAATGTCTGCGTTTATAGAGCAACTTCCGCGCCGTTGGCCCATCAGGGTAATTACTTCTGCTAATGGGGTATCGGGCGCAACTGTCAAGGGGGAGCGGTCAATTACTTGATCTAAAGTCGGCAGATGCTTGGAGGAATCATTTTTTATCATAGGATTTAATTCATTTTGGCGATCGCGCGTTAACTCTGCAACCTTGCTAAAAAGCGCTGCTTTCCAATCAATATGTGGATTTTGACAGCGCTGCTGACACGTAATTAAAATTTTTTCTTAAAAATGCACCCCGAACTTAGGCTGGGAAGCTGGCCGATGACGGCTCTGGCTCTACCTATAAAGTTATAACCATATCTTGATTTTAAATGTAAATTTTCTGTCCCGTGACAGTTTTATTATAAATAATGTATTTCTAGGGAACTTTTTGGCAGATAATTAACTCAGACGATCGTCCATCGCAGCGGTAATTATATCCATCTTCGGCAAGAGACGTATGTTCGCTGTCCTGGCTAACCTAGAAAAGATTACTACAAAAACAGACCGTATTAAGTTCGGCAGTGTTAAGTTTTACGATATTAAGTTTTGCGAGCTTTTCTAGACCACCTGCCGGTTGCGGAGGATAATGAATATCACAGCAGGTCTGTGAATTCGATCGCAAATTTGCGAAAACGACCGTGGTAAGCTTGTAGATATAAACAGAAGAACTTAAACATCAAGTCTGGGGAGGAAGGGATTATGAAACGCCATTTACTAGCCACAACTTTTTTAATTGCTCCCCTACTGTTTGCCGGGCCCGCTAGCGCTGCAAATCCCGCTCAGGTCAAGCAGCTACTCTCCACTGGGCAATGCTTTGGGTGTGACTTGTCAGGAGCAAATTTGGCGGAGGCTCATTTGATTGGTGCAGATTTGAGAGAAGCGAATTTGCAAGGCGCAAACCTCTCCAATGCTAACCTCGAAGGCGCTGACTTGACCGGCGCTAACTTGACGGGTGCCAACTTAACCGCAGTTTTCCTGACTAACGCCAGTTTAAATGGCGCAGACCTCGATCGGGCAAATCTGACAGCCGCCATCATCAATACCACTGACGTATCAGGCGCATCAATGGAAAACATGACCATTACTGATGCCAAAATCTACAATACTCAAATCGGCGTAGGTGGCAGCTACGATCAGTAAACTCATTTAACAAATAGTCGGGAACTCCCCCACCTCTGGTAATGAAGCAAGAGCGAAGCAAATTGCGGAATGGCTCATGTGGGGGATGAAAGACGCGGCTGTTTCCGCTATCGCTGCAACAGCCAATTCAGAGTATAATTGAGTTGGTCGTTGACCCACCCGCATGGCTGACCACAAAAGGCTTTTAGCCTGGGAACTAGCATGAGAAACGGGGAAAGAACAAATCCGCTGGCTGACCATTGTCGTAAGTCCTCCATGCGTTGTACGAATAGAAATCAAACAATCTCAGGAAGTGGGATTGCTGCCTGTGGAGGCTGTGTAAGACCAACGCTATGACGGCATAGTAGAGGCAACGGCTGTTGAGACGGGAAACTCCGAAGACGAATAAGACCGTCCTTGTTAGCTCCGGTTGGAAGCCCCAACTTCAGCGAAGCAAGTTGGGGTACTTCACAGAATGCAAACAGGCAATTTTCAATTGAAAAACCCGGTTTCTGTAGAGAAACCGGGTTTTTAGTCTTTAGGTTGGTAGTGAGGACTTCAGTCCTATCTTATTGGATGAGGACTGAAGTCCTCACTACCAACCTGATTGGAGTTATTTTAAATGTGACGAACCCTACCACTAAAACCCCAAATCCACAGCAATTCGATGGGCACAAGCAAACCCAGAAAATGCCACCGCATTTAAACCCTGTCCGGGAAACGTGCTATCGCCCACACAATACAAACCAGGCATAGAAGTTCGATTAAACGGCATCCCCAACAAACCCATTAACTTCTGGCGGGGAATCGGCCCGTAAGTTCCATCTTCGCGGCCCAAAAAGCGGCGGTGAGAACGCGCCGTCCCAACTTCCATATAATCCAAACCAGCATCTAAACCCGGAAAAATCTTTTCGAGTCTGTCAATAATTCTGCCGCCTGCCTCTTCTTTCTTGTCCTCATATTCCTGCGGTGAAAGTCCTTCCCACTCTTCCATCCAGCTAGAAGTAAAAGCATGAACGATATGATATCCTGCCGGAGCTAAATCTGGGTCGAGTACCGTTGGAATTGATACTAAAATAGTTCCTTCTGGGGCTTCCATTTTGTCCCAATCTTCTAACAAAATGTGGTGGCAGGCAGTACCAGCAGGGATGACGCTGGCTTCTACCCCTAAATGCAAGCTCAAGAAACTGGGGGCTTTTTGATAGCGCTGCTGCCATTTCTTCTCGCTAGCTGGCATCTCTTCGGCAGGTAGCAGTTTCTCGAAAGTATCCCAGCGCGTGGCGTTAGAAACTATCCGCTTTGCTCGGTAAACTTCGCCGGTTACGAGTTCGACTCCAACAGCGCGACCGTTTTCTGTGATGATTTTTTTTGCTTTAGCTTTGTACTGAATTGTCCCGCCGCATTTTTCTAGTCCTTCTACTAATTTTTGGGCAATTTGACCGACTCCGCCTTTGGGATAATTGATACCGCCGTAATGTCTGTCGGAAAATACCATTCCGGCGTTAATCATGGGGGTTAAGTCTGCGGGTACTACAGACCAGTAGTAGCATTCCATGTCGATAAATTTTAGCAAAGTCGGGTCTTTTATGTAGCGCCGCGCAATGTCGCCAGTATTTTGAGGGAGATATTTTACTAATCCCAAACAGGCTAAGGGATTCTGAAAAAAGACTCGAACTAGATAGCCCGGTTCTTCTAGGGATAGCAATTCCATGCCGTTGAGGCAGTTGAAGACGCTCCAGCATTCGCCGTAAAATTTCTGGATGCCTTCGCGCTCGTGAGGAAACCTGTCAATTAATTCTTGCAAGTATTTGTCATAAGGCTGGGGAACTTCCAGATCCAGACCTGAGGGTAGGTGATAGTGAAGCTGTACCGGGTCGGGAATTGTTTCTAGGCTGACGTTGACGGCTTTGAGCGCGCGGGTGAGGAGGTTGGTGGTGCCGCGCTGTCCGAACCCAAATATCATGGAGGCTCCAACATCAAATCTGTAGCCTTCTCGATCGAAATATCCAGCACTACCCCCCGGAATTGTGTAGCTTTCGAGTACCAAAACTTTGGCTTTCTTGGCTGCTAGCTGGGTTGCAGTCACGAGTCCGCCAATGCCGGAACCGATGACTATCACATCAAACTCTTGCTCTGTCGGGCGGGAGTTGGCGGAAAATAACTGGGATTGGGTAGGAGCTGACATTTGGTTAAAAATCTTAATATTTATACAATTTTACAGTCGATCGCTCCAGAAGGAAGAAGGAAGAAGGAAGAAGGAAGAAGGAAGAAACTATGCCCTATGCCCTATGCCCTATGCCCTATGCCCTATGCCCTATGCCCAATTCCCAATTCCCTATGCTCCTACGTCAAAAAAATGCGGGAACAGTCTACCATTGCCGACTGCCCCCGTCTGCCGATCCTTTGAGAGGAGAACACTAAAAATTACTATAGCCTTGTTGCTAATTTATGTCAATACTGTTGAAAAAATATTTCAATAAAGTGACGAAGGTCTACAAACAAAGAGACTTATAGCCTTTCTCAGAAAGATGAGGTAAATAAGGCATAGGGCATGGGGCATAGGGCATGGGGCATAGGGCATAGGGCATAGGGCATACCTCACTTTTTCGAGAACCGCTATATAGGATTTTAGATTTTAGATTAAAGAATGGAAGATTGTGATAAGTTGCACAGAGCGATCGTTAGCGAAGCCCGCCCTACGGGGGCTACGCCAACGAAAACGATCGCACCGCATCAAATCCTTCAAATCTAGCAATTTCCCCAATTTCCTCATGCCCCTGCAACTGCGCGTTTACGTTCCGCCCCACCCGTTAATTAAACATTGGCTGGCTGTCGCCCGCGACGCCGCCACCCCATCGGTACTTTTTCGTTCTGCGATGACAGAATTGGGACGCTGGCTCGCCTACGAGGCAATTCGAGATTGGCTACCGACAGTGGAAACAACGGTGCAGACGCCTTTGAGCCCATGTCCGGCGACTTTTATTAACCCGGAAGCTCCGTTAGTTGTGGTACCGATTTTGCGGGCGGGTTTATCACTGCTGGAAGGAATTCAGACGGTTGTGCCGCTGGCTTCGGTTTACCATCTGGGTATGGCGAGGAATGAGGAGACGCTGGAGCCGACTTGTTATTTGAACAAATTGCCGGCGCAGTTTAACCCGGAAACGCGGGTGATAATTAGCGAGCCGATGCTGGCGACTGGCGGGACGATTGTGGCGACAATGCAGGAATTGATTTCACGGGGAGTTAACCCGAGTTTGATTCGGATTATTTCTGTGGTGGCTGCTCCTCCGGCTTTGAAGCGGCTGAGCACGGAGTACCCGAGTTTGGTTCTTTACACGGCAACGATCGACGAAATAGTCAACGAACAGGGTTTTATTGTACCTGGTTTGGGTGATGCGGGCGATCGAACTTACGGCACTTGAACCAGGGAATTTTGGATTTGGGATTTGAGATTTTGGATTTTGGATTTTGGATTGACAGATAACTGTGGGGCTTCTATCCGTGTTTGGGTGAGGTGAGCAGTTTCTGGAATTGGTTGCGGAATTTCCGGGAAAAAAAGATGGGCCTGGTTTGGTAAAAGCAGGTACAGAGAAAGTTAAAATCCAAAATAGAAGTCAAAAATAAATAGCGTTTAGCACTCATTGCCCGTGAAACTTGATTCTGTACCGCCAAACTTGTCTGATTCTGACTCAGAAACCCCCAATTCTGATTTGCCACCACAAGTACAACTACAAAAACTTAAAGATACTTCTGAGATTTGTGCTGCTTTAACCCCTGAGCAGGCAGAAATTTCAGTGAGTGCAAATCCCGATATCTGTCAGGAAGAAAAGCAACTGAAGCCGAAGCATTGGGCAATTTTTGCTTCGACTTTTGCCACTATTTTTTTTGCGGAAGTTGGAGATAAAACTCAAGTTGCGATTTTGTTGATGACGGCTGAATCTCGGAATCCTTGGATTGTGTTTGCGGGTGCGGGTTCGGCTTTGATTGCAACGAGTTTGTTGGGGGTTTTGCTGGGAAGGTGGCTGGCGACTCGAATTGCTCCGCAAACTTTGGAGAAGGCTGCGGGAGTGATTTTGCTGGCGATTTCGGCGGTTTTACTTTGGGAAGTGCTGGGTTAAACGATGTGCGTTTGTAGTGCGGACTTCAGTCCGCTTCGGCGGTTTTACTTTGGGAAGTGCTGGGTTAAACGATGTGCTTTTGTAGTGCGGACTTCAGTCCGCTTTATTATGCTGCGGACTGAAGTCCGCACTACAAACGGTTTTTGTGACGGTAATCAACCGGACACGATCTGACTGATAGTTAACAACATGGGTATGTGGAAAGAAATCGGGTTTCTCGAAGTTTGTGAGTAAATTGTAGATTTCTAAATACCTAACTAAGAACTAAAAAAAATATGGATTGGCAACTTTTAGGAATAACCTTTATTACGGTGTTTTTGTCAGAATTGGGTGACAAAAGTCAATTAGCTGCGATCGCCCTTGGTAGCAGTTGCAACTCGCCGCGGGCTGTATTTTTCGGTACGGCGTCGGCGCTGCTGTTGGCGAGTTTCCTTGGTGTTTTGGTTGGACAAGGTACGGCGGAGGTGTTACCGGAGAGGTTGGTAAAGACGATCGCTGCGATCGGATTTGCGGTGATGGGCTTGCGCCTGCTGTGGCCAAAATCAGATGAGGCTGAAGCTTCCGAGTAGGATTTGCGATCGGGAAACTTGATATAGTTGACGATCGCTAAAATTCCCAAAAATTAACGGCGGGCGTAAATTCACGCCCGCCGCTACAGATTGAGTTTTTTCTCAATTCAACCTTTGAGGATTGTGTGAATTAAACTTGGTTTTGGTAGCACCAGCCCAGCAGCGTACCGCCGACAGCCAACTTTAGCGCTTCCAAAACAAAATATCCTTGGTGGAGTGAATTCATTGCGGCGGGCACTTCTGCTGCGGAGTCGAACAGATTTAGCTGAATTCCCAAGGCGCTCATTTGAGGTGTGAGGCCGTAGGTGTCAATCAGGGCGATCGCCAGAAGTACCAAAGATAATACGATCGCTGTGCGGCTGCGCTTGCCCGAGTCACCCATTAAATTGCTCAAAACCATCAAACCCGTTGCTACCAAGCCCGAACAGATTAACTCAACGCGGTTGAATCCCCAGAACATTAAATTTCCGGCTGCTGCAAAATCAGAAGATACCATCATGCCAGATACATAGAGACTCGGCATAATAACTAGATCGATAATCAGGCTACCGCTGAGCCAGAAAATCAAGGCTACCATGACAATTGCTTGCCAGCGGGGTCTGATTGATTCCACTCTCGACGATGTAATAGCTGTCATATAAATTAGAACCTCTAAAATTTTCTTCTGCCTTTTCTAGAGCTTAACTAACTTTTTTCTCAAATCGTGTTAAGTATTTTTAAATTAATGGTAACTTTTGTGTAACTGAATTAGAAGAATTGTTAAGCTGGTAGGTGTTTCTGTTGGAAGGCTTCGGTAGCTGGCGATCGCACAGCAATAGTTTAAACGTTGTGGCGATCGCAAACAACTATTGATAATTACTCATAGCAATATACCGATAAAATTTATGTGTTATTATTATTACAGTTAAATTGCCAAATATCAAAGATATTAGCCAATGATTGAAATAAACAAAATTCTGGAATTGAGTGCGGCAATAGCCAATCAATTTAAACCAGAAAAAATGATTTTGTTCGGCTCTTACGCCTATGGGAATCCCACGAGCGATTCGGATGTTGATATGTTGGTAATTTTATCTTCAGAAGGTAATAATTTTCGCAAAACTTGGGAAATACTAAGTAAAACTCAACCGAAATTTGCTCTAGATTTATTAGTGCGAACTCCTGCTGAAATAGAACAACGACTAGCTTGGAATGATTTATTTGTCAGGGAAATTATCGAAAAAGGAAAGGTGATTTATGAATCGGCTGACACTTGAATTCATCGAAAAGCTTGCAAACAAATACGGTTGAGGTTTGGTTTGACTCGACAATACCTAAATTATGCTTTAATTTTATTTTAATTCTTCAGTCTGCGGAGGCAGACATCGTTTATACATACCTGGTTTCAACCGCAGACTCTTATAAATTTATAGCCTTTCTCAAAAAAGTGATGTATGCCCGCTAATCCTATGCCCTATGCCCTATGCCCTATCCCCATGAGTACCTCATCTTTCTGAGAAAGGCTATAATATATGCCTAAATTTCAATTCTCATCTTGGCTTCCCCGTCTCCCTACTCAAGTGTGGATTCTCGCCGCCGGCAGATTCCTCTCCCAAAGCGGTAGCGGCTTTACTTTATTTTACGCGCCGATCTTTTTTGTCGATCGCGTCGGCTTGTCTGCAACTGCTGTTGGGATTGGTTTGGGTAGCGGTTCAATCTCGGGAATATTCGGCCGCATTTTGGGCGGTTCTTTTTGCGATTCCCAATTTTGGGGAAGGCGGCGAACTTTATTGCTGGCGGCAATGATTTCGGCTGTCGCTTCTTTTCTGTTGGCGGCGACTCATGATTTTCCAGGTTTAGTTGCTGCTAATTTATTGATGGGTTTTGGTGTGGGTTTGTATTGGCCTCCAACCGAAAGTATGGTTGCGGATTTAACTGAGGGCGCACAGCGACAGGAGGCTTTTGCTTTGACGCGGCTGGCTGATAATTTGGGTTTGCAAGTTGGGATTATTTTGGGCGGTGTTTTGATTGCGGTAACGGGGAATTATCGATCGCTCTTTATTATCGATGGTATCTCGTTTTTAGTGCTGTTTGCGGTGGTTTGGGGCGCAATTTCAGAAACCTACAAACCAGCTAACTCAACGGATACAAGCAAAAAAAATCTCAAAAATGGCTGGATGGTGGCGCTGGGCGATCGCACTTTGCTAGTCTATGCTTTAGTCAATACTCTGTTTACTCTCTACATTTCCCAAATTCAAACCACGATGCCGTTGTATTTTAGTAAGTTTGTGCCGGCGGGGACATCGGGAACAGGCTTTTCTACGGGTACAATTACGGTTTTGTTTGCTTTTAGCACATTTTTAACTGTGGCTTTGCAGATGCCGGTGGTTAAGGCTTTGAGGCGGTTTTCTCATCCGCAAGCTTTGATGATTTCGGCGCTGCTGTGGGGAATGGGGTTTATTGCGATCGGCTTGACGGGAATGGCTGCAACTGGCAATCTATTTTTAGCGGTTGTTGGCTTGACTTTTTTGTCGGTTGCTACTGTTGCTTATACGCCTTTTGCTTCGGCTTTGGTGGTAGATTTAGCGCCGGAGTCTTTGCGCGGCGTGTATTTAGCGGTTAATTCTCAGTGTTGGGCTATAGGCTATTTAATCGGCCCGCCACTGGGCGGTTTCGCTTTGGATCGAGGTAAATGGGGGGCGGATAATTTCTGGTTGGGCTTGGCTATTAGTGTGATACTGGCGATCGCAATTTTGCAAAAGGTCGATCGAATGTTAAAAAAAAGTAGTCATTAGTCATTAGTCATTAGTCGTAGGGTGCACCGCCACAAAGAATCCCTTAAAAAAATAGACAATCTCACAGCGACGCACCTTACCATTAGTTATTATTTGTTGGAAATAACAAATAATTAATCACAAATAACTAATAACAACTAACTCATTTATTTTCTCCGATCGCCCAATTTGCGGTAAACCGCCCTCAAATCAACCTGATGGTGAGCCAAAGCAACCAAAGCGTGATAAAATAAGTCCGCAACTTCCCCGGCGATTCCGTCTTTATCGTCATCTTTGCAAGCCATCACAACTTCCGCCGACTCTTCACCAATCTTCTTGAGAATCTTGTTATCCCCGCCCTCGAACAACTTGCAAGTA
This sequence comes from Microcoleus sp. CAWBG27, assembly GCF_020883145.1. Lineage (NCBI taxonomy): Bacteria > Bacillati > Cyanobacteriota > Cyanophyceae > Oscillatoriales > Microcoleaceae > Microcoleus > Microcoleus sp. CAWBG27. Next base: position 75,946 of record NZ_JAHREU010000013.1, on the reverse strand, counting down.
TAAGAAGTTTCGTTAGGATTGTCGCGTCGATCGCAAATTACGTCAAATAATTGAGATAACATATCCCCCGGCGGCGCCACAATTTCCCCGTCAACTTGGTGAAAACAACTTCTTTCACCCGTGTGACAAGCAATATCTCCCACTTGTTCGACAGTCACCAGCAAAGCATCGCTATCGCAGTCGTAACGCAGCCCTTTGACATTTTGAACGTGTCCCGAAGTCGCCCCTTTCGGCCACAATTCGGCGCGAGAACGACTCCAGAACCACGTTTGACCGGTTTCCATCGTTTTTTGCAGCGACTCCCGATTCATCCACGCCATCATCAACACTGTCCCGTCTAAGTAATCTTGGACGATCGCAGGCACTAAACCGCGATCGTCGTAACGGATCTTTTCAATTGGGATCGATCGGCTCAAACTAGACACATCATTAACAGACATAATTTTATTGCAGCTTTTCATATAAATTAACGCTTTCGTGTCAGATATTTTTTTTAAATTAACCGCAGAGAGCGCAGAGGACACAGAGAGAAGAGAGGAGATTAGGTAAGTGATGGGCAAATTGTCAAGAACTATTTTACAATTTATTACAATTGAGAGCTAGGAGTGCTAGTGCGACAAATCCTAAAAAACCCGAGCTAGTATTGCTACTGATTGGTTTGTATCCTAAAATCTACTACTATAGTTTCCTTGAATCGGCTTAGCCTTTAACCAGAAGTCGCTATATTAAGTATCCTACCAACAACAGACCTTCACTAAGGAGAAAACATTGGTTTCTACAACCTTGAAAACCACCAAATCAGAAGAAATTTTCGCCGCTGCCCAGAAGTTGATGCCCGGTGGCGTCAGTTCCCCCGTGCGCGCCTTCAAATCCGTAGGCGGACAGCCCATTGTCTTTGACAGGGTAAACGGAGCCTACATTTGGGATGTTGACAGCAACCAATACATTGACTACGTAGGCACTTGGGGCCCCGCCATCTGCGGCCACGCCCACCCCGAAGTCATCAAAGCCCTCCACGAATCCTTAGAAAAAGGTACGAGTTTCGGCGCACCCTCGCTGTTGGAAAACGTCCTTGCCGAAATGGTCATAGATGCCGTTCCCAGCATTGAAATGGTGCGATTTGTCAATTCCGGTACCGAAGCTTGTATGGCCGTTTTGCGGCTGATGCGAGCCTTCACCGGGCGCGACAAAGTGATTAAATTTGAAGGCTGCTATCACGGGCACGCCGATATGTTCCTAGTAAAAGCCGGTTCCGGTGTCGCAACTCTCGGGCTTCCAGACTCTCCGGGCGTACCGAAATCCGTTACCGCCAACACCCTCAACGCTCCTTACAATGATTTGGAAGCAGTCAAAGCTTTATTTGCCGAAAATCCCGGCGAGATATCAGGTGTAATTCTCGAACCAGTTGTAGGAAATGCTGGTTTTATTACTCCAGATGCAGGTTTTCTTGAAGGTTTGCGCGAAATTACCAAAGATAACGGCGCTTTGTTGGTGTTTGACGAAGTAATGACAGGTTTCCGCATCGCCTACGGCGGAGCTCAGGAAAAATTTGGTGTCACCCCAGATTTGACAACTTTGGGTAAAGTTATCGGCGGCGGTTTGCCCGTGGGCGCTTACGGCGGAAGGCGCGAGATTATGGGTATGGTAGCTCCCGCAGGCCCGATGTATCAAGCTGGTACGCTTTCGGGAAATCCTTTGGCGATGACTGCTGGGATTAAAACTTTGGAATTGTTGCAAAAACCCGGCACTTACGAACAGTTGGACAGAATTACTAAAAAACTGTCGGAGGGATTGCTGAAAATTGCTAAGGAAGCGGGACACGCTGTTTGTGGCGGCCAAATTAGCGGGATGTTTGGCTTATTTTTTGCGGCGGGCCCGGTTCACAATTATGACGATGCGAAGAAGTCGGATTTGACGAAGTTCAGCCGTTTTCATCGCGGAATGTTGGAACACGGTATTTATCTGGCTCCTTCTCAGTTTGAGGCTGGGTTCACTTCTTTGGCCCATACTGACGAAGATGTCGATCGAACTTTAGCAGCCGCCCGCGAAGTAATGGCAAGTATTTAAGGCTTTGCAGTCAAGAATGCAAGTTCTTAAAACTCAGAGATAAAAAATTAAAGTCCTGACTATTTTTTGCAGTCAGGACTTTGATTTTCAAAGGCTACCCAATCGGCGTTAAAAGCCTCTCGGGGCTGAAACAATAGGCGAGAAATCCGGTTTCTTCGTATATTTCTCGTGACTCGTCACAAAATCTCGTAGAAACCGGGTTTCTGAGGATTTTTTATTTTTTCGATAACCTATTTAATGACAACTGTCAACTGTCAACTGTCAACTGTCAACTGTCAACTGACTAATTTACTCATTAAGAAATTCACCTTCACAGATAATCGAGTCTCTGTTCTCCAAATCCTCTTGATTCCAAATCGCATTTAATGCTGCCGAACTTAAGGAACTTGAGATCGTATTTAATGTGGTGTTGTAGTATTCTACAGCATTATTAAGTTCCATCTGTGGGGCTTCTTTGAAATAGGAATTAATATCAGGCGTGCAGCGCTGGGCCTGATAGTACAAATAAGCTTCAGCATTAATACACATTACGTGGTAAAAATCCCTATTTGCTGTTGCAATATCTCCCAATTTGTACAGCGCTAAACCCCGATTGAGATAAGCTTTAACATAGTTGGGGTCGAGTTCCACTGCTTTGTTAAAGTCTTCAATCGCCATCTCCATTTGTTTTAATTTATAGCGAACGCATCCTCTGTTATAATAGGCATAAACATTGTTGTGGTCGATGCCGAGTGCTGTGTTATAATCGGCGATCGCCTGGGTGTTATCCCCTAATTGGTGATAACAGAGTCCGCGATTTATGTAAGCTTTGATATATCTGGGATTCAACCTTAGCGTTTCGTTAAAGTTCTCCGTTGCTGCTTGTTTTTCTCCCAAAAGGTAGTAAGCACGCCCTCGGTTGTAATAGGTTTTATAATTTTGCGAATTGATAGAGAGAGCTCGATCGTAGTCTTCTATTGCTTCTTCGTAATGTCCTAAATTAGCAAGTACGAGTCCCCGATTGTTGTAGATAGCGTGGCTGTCAGGCTTGTTTACTAAAGCACAGTTGAGATCGTCAATGGCTTTTTCGTTTTCTCCCAGATGGCGCCAAGCATTGCCGCGATTTAAATAGGCCTCGAACAAATGAGGATTGATATCTAGTGCTTGGCTGAGGTCTGCGATCGCCTTTTGGTAGTCTTTCATATAATAGTAAACCAAGCCCCGATTGTTGTAAGCTTTGGCATCGGCGGGATTGACTTGCAGTATCTGATCGAAGTCCTCAAGCGCCGCTTCGTAGTTGCCTTGCTTGGCGCTGTGCAACCCGCGCTTATAAAAATGGTTGAGGTTCGATTCTTTGATGTTCATAGGTCAACTTTCATTCCTTGCTGGATTCTGGATTGATTCCTTTGCACTCAGTGTTGAGTTCGACAGGGGTTAATCTGTTGAAAGAGCCTCCACACAGCACGCAGATTAACTTCTAACTGATTCCAGGAAATATACCCAAAACAGGATTTTAGGTTTATCTTAACACGGTGGTTTTTTGTTGATTACATACTACCAATGTCTACCGCTATCTTCAAGGAATTTACAAGAAATCGTTTACTATACGAAAGCAGCAATTAAATCCTGTTAAAAGAGCCTGTACCTCGGCTGCATTTACTTTGTAAGTTCGATTTTTTACCGGATAGACTTCAATCTAAAATCGAGTTTTCGTTGGCAATCTCTGTCTTTCGATGGCGGTGCAATAAGCCGATCGCAAAATTCAGCTTGACGCGGCTGCGATCTTACAGATCGCTGCACGTACTTCATCAAGAGTAAAATTTATATCTTGATTGTCAAACTTTGTCTCAGTATTTCCCGCACCCAGTCTCTACAAACTTTGGTTGGGTAATTACCAATTCTCGATTACCAATTACCAATTCTCGATTTAACGATTGATTTCCTCTTCCACATAAACTCTCAATTTCTCCAAATCTGGAAGTTCGACCAATTCTTTTTCCTTTTCCTGAACAGAGATAGGCACCCTGACAGGTGTGCGCTGTTCTATCCAACAACTCGCCAGCGGCAAAGTTTGTTCCAAATCTTCCAAAGGCCTGGGAATTACCATCACGGCGTTCAACTCGCCAATGCGCTCAGCTTCGTACATCCCGGCTTCTACGGCTACTGCGACATCTGCGACTGCACCGCGAATAATTGCCGTGCACAAACCGGCACCAATTTTCTCGTAGGCGGCCAAGTGTACGTCGGCGGATTTGAGCATAGCATCGCAAGCGCCGACCATTGCCGGAAATCCCCGCGTTTCTAGCAAACCGATCGCCTGATTGCTCAGTCGAGAAAAACTGCCGCTTTCCGACAGTTCAGTCAGGCGAAAGCCGATCGGCAAAACCACTTCCAAATTAGCCAAAGGCCTAGCAATCACCAGCTTAGAAACAAACTGTCCGAACTGTTCGGCTGTCTGAGCTCCTGCTTCCACAGCCAAACGCACGTCGGAAATTCTGCCCCGGACGATCGCCGTACAGTGACCGGAACCTATTTTCTCGTATCCTACTAAAATGACCCCTGCGGACTTCAGCATCATGTCAGCAGTCCCGACAATTGCCGGAAAACTCTTGGTAGATACCAAACCCAAAGCGGTGTCTTTGAAATATTCCTGGCGCTGCGATCGCTCGGAGTGACTGCTGTTACGATCTATTTGTCCGTCCATCTTTGATTACCCTTAGAAACTTCCAAACATAAAATTTTGTTGATAGTTTTAGTGTCTCAGAGGAGAAGACAAACTGCACGAGCTGCAAGATACATATTTATGCTGCAAAACGTTAAAAATTGCTGAGCTACCAATAATATGAGCTTACCTATTTATATTTTTTGATTCTGCTTTCAGCATAGCTGCATTTTGCACAAATGACCACGCCCCAAAATTAATAGCAGCCCGACGCCATTCGTGGAAAGCAAAAAAATTTAATACCTCTGTTCAACCTCCCAGATGCACGGCGCTGCAACTAAATCTAAAATTATTCAATTCTTCAATTCTTCAATCGACCGATCGCTATCCGGTACCGCCCGAGAGAGTTTGACCGTTTTCCTGCGATCGATTAAAAGCTTGTCGGTGCGGAAACAGCGTCCCCAGCAACTGATTGATGTGAGCTTGACCGTACAGAATAGTTGGAACTTCTCCTGGTTGGGGCGGCGGATTTGCCGCAGTTTCTGGTGATGGATCTGGGGCTGTCTCCGGCGGTGTTTGAGGCTGTGTTTGGGGGGGTTCTGGCGGGTCGATCGCGCGATCGACGGTTGGTTCAACTGGTGGCGTAGTGGCTGTGGTGGTTTCCGGTGCAGCAGTTTGGGCTTCTGCGGTTTCTGCGGCGACTTGGCGGCTGGTATCTCCGATCAGAGAACCTGCTGGCAAAATTTGCATTTGGTCGATCGCAGGATTAATCAGCGTTGTTCCCGCGCCTATACAGGCATTTGCGCCGATCGTCCCCGCACCTACCACCAACACTCCTGCACCCAGCATTGCGCCCGCCTCGATTTCGAGAGTACCTTCACGGGCGTGAAGAATGACTCCCATACCGATACAGGCACCGGCGGCGATCGAGATCCGGCTACCCGGATCTGCTTGGAGGATGACTCCTGGGGCGATCGCCACACCTTCATTCACAACTACATCGCCACTCATGAAAATCTGAGAGTTGCTACTTAATTGCAGTGGCGATAAATACATCGAACTTTACCTTGAAATGAGCTATTTTTTTAGATAAAACGACTTTAAGTTATCGCTTTTTAGAATGATTATTTTAACTCTATCAATCTAATCAACGATTATTTACTAATATTGAAAATCTCGATTTGGACTTGCAAATTACCAGAAAGAATTGGTTAAAAGCCGGAACCTTTTTAACGACCAATTAAAATCAGACAATTCATTACTCCAATCCCCTTCCTTCTTTTGTCAACTGTCAACTGGTTTCGGAGTCAACTGTCAACTGCCAACTGTCAACTGTCAACTGTCAACTGTCCACTGTTAACTGATTCTCCCGCTAGCCCAACGCGAGCACTTAACGGGAGAAAGCAGCTAATTACCTGACAAATTATGGGCGTTGGATAATTTCTTCGAGTACCCGGCGCTTGGCCTTGGAGTCGATACCGAGCAAGCGGACGTAATCGCCACTGTGTTCTGTCATACAGCTTTCGAGAGCCGAAATTACTTCGGATTCGCGGTTGGTGGCGATCGGCGCGCAACTGCTCCAAGAACCGGTGCGGAAACGGCGCGCGTCGGCGTGTTCCGTGCCAATTTTGTAGCCTTGGGAGAGCAGGTTGCGGATTTGGTCGATCGTCTTGCCGGTCAACTTTCCACTTCCAGCCGAACCAGTCGTCGTGGCTTTGAATCCTGATGTTGCACCCGGTTTAGCCGATTGAGCCACAGGGCCGTCGGGACGCTGAATCAGTTCTTCAACTACGCGGCGCTTAGCTTTCGGGTCAATCCCGATCAAGCGCACGTATTCGCCCGGATATTGGTTCATCACAGATTCTAAAGCGGCGATCGCCTCAGATTCGTTTCTGACTTGCAGCGAAGCCCCGCTTTGCCAAGAACTGGTACGGAAGCGGCGCGCGTCGGCGTGTTCTGTGCCCACCTTGAAGCCTTGAGCTAGCAAGCTGCGAACTTGAGCCACTGTTTCCGCGCTCAATTTGCCGTTGGATACAGAACCGCCATTTTGATAAGCAGTTTGTGCAACTTTACCGTTAGATTTGTGAGTTGTGGCGCCGTTACCGTTAGAGCCGTTTTCTCCCGGTCTTTGGACGATTTCTTCGAGTACGCGACGCTTAGCTTTGGTGTCAATCCCGATCAAGCGGACGTATTCTCCTTGGTGATCGGCCATACACGCCGACAAAGCTGCGATTACTTCAGAGTCGCGAGTTGAGGAAATTGGGCCGCAAGTGCGCCAAGAACCGGTACGGAACCGACGGGCGTCGGCGTATTCCGCTCCCACGCTGTATCCTTGGGCTAGCAAATTGCGGATGCTATCGGCTAGAGAGGAACTCAATTGGGTGCCGGCATAGGTAGAATAATTCATTTGAGTGATATTTGAGTTTTTAGCTTGCTCGTTGCGAATTGGTGCTAGACAAGCGATGTTGTCAGCGCAGCGATAACCCGTTCTCAGAGCGTCATTGATGCCGATGACGTGGGTCGCAAATTTAACATCTGAATCTTGAACGTCAGGCAGGCGATCGGCTTGCTGCTGATTAGTGATGATGGCTCCCGAAGGTATGTACTTACCGGGGGGAATCTCCACATCTTGAATTAATACGTGCATCATGACAATGCAGCCGTTGCCCACTCTGGCATTGAACACCGTAGAGCGAAAGCCGATAAAGCAATCGTCGCCCACGTATGCCGGGCCGTGAATTAAAGCCATGTGGGTGAGGGAAGTATTTTCCCCCACCCAAACGGAATAGGATTTGTCGTCATCTCCTGTGACTCGACCTTGTTCTAGGCCGTGAATCACTACTCCGTCTTGAATGTTGCTTCCCGATCCGATATTAAACGGAGTGCCTTCATCAGCGCGGATAGATGTCCCGGGGGCAATCATCACATTTGAACCGATATGTACATCCCCAATAATGTTAGAAAAGGAATGTACGTAGGCGGTGTCATGAATTTTGGGCTCAGCCAAGTTTTTCGACCAAGGCGTCGGGGGAGCCGCAACGCTGCGGACTGCCATAAATTAAGTTCTCCTAAACTGAAAAAATTTTTGTTAGTTGTTAGTTGTTAGTTGTTAGTTGTTAGTTGTTAGTTGTTAGTTGTTTACTGTCAACTGCTTTCCCTGTCAACTGTCAACTGTCAACTGTCAACTGCTTTTCGAGTCAACTGTCAACTGTCAACTGCCAAACTAGCGGTACGGGTCGTCTTTTTTACTGTAAATGAGGCGATTTTCTACATTGACAGTATCTATAATGCCTACTACTAGAGCATCGATCGGACGGTCTTCGCTCCCGGGCGCGATCCGGGCCCCGCTGCCGCGGGTGACTAAAACCCATTCATCTATACCAGCGCCCACACAGTCAGCCGCTACTTCATAGCCGGGAACTGGCGAACCTTCCTCATTGATGAATTGCAGCAGTAGAAATTTCGATCCTCTCAGCGTCGGCTCTTTTTGGGTACTGACAACTGTGCCGAGAACTTTGGCCATTTGCATTTTAGGTAATTGGTAATTGGTAATTGGTAATTGTCATTTTTTTTTCCGTCACTTGTCTTTTTTTAGTTAGCTTTATTCAGTCCCATGTCTTCATTTTAGATTTTTTCGTCTAGTAACTAATGACTAATGACTCGTGACTAATGACTCATGACTTATGACTAATAACCAATATCCCACGCTTACCTCAATTAAAAATTAAAAATGCTAAATCAAAAACATCGCGATTTTTAATTTTTGATTTTTAATTTTTAATTACCAAACGCCCCAAACAGCCTTGAGCCTATCTTAAGATCTGTTGAGAGGACGAATGCCGCTCACGCCTTCGCGGAACTGTTCTACAGCTTCGGTGTAGCGAATTGGTAGGACGTACTCCAAGTTTTCGTGAGGGCGGGCGATAATGTGGGTGGACATCACTTGTCCGCCGTTAACGCGCTTCACTGACTCTACTCCAGCGGCTACGGAAGCTTGCACTTCCGAGACATCTCCTCTTACAATGACAGTAACGCGAGCGCTACCGATTTTTTCGTATCCTACCAAGGTGACGCGGGCTGCTTTGACCATCGCGTCAGCGGCTTCTACTACTGCGGGGAAGCCTAAGGTTTCGATCATGCCAACTGCAATTGCCATTGGTTTTACTCCTAATTGAATATTTGGGGAACTAAACTGTTAATTTTTGACGATCGCGCTGCTTTTCGTCAAACGTTTCGTCTAACTAATTTTCAGCGCACTAAGAACTTAGTAGCCTCGGAACTGCTCTACTGCTTCTGTATAACGAATTGGTAGAACGTATTCTAGGTTTTCGTGGGGGCGAGCGATGATGTGGGTAGAGACGACTTCTCCGCCGTTCACCCGCTTGACGGATTCCACTCCTGCTGCAACTGAGGCTTGGACTTCCGACACGTTGCCGCGCACAATTACGGTGACGCGAGCGCTGCCGATTTTTTCATAGCCCACGAGGGTAACGCGAGCAGCTTTAACCATAGCGTCGGCAGCTTCCACAACAGCGGGAAAACCTTTTGTCTCAATCATTCCCACGGCAATTGACATTTTTGAATCTCCAAGTTGAGGATTAGCGGAATTACCGTAACAAATCTTTGAGAAATCTAAAAATTTGGACGGGGAGGCCCACATTATTTAGGAATGCAGTGTAAAGCTTCCTATCCTTATAGAATAGGGGAAGCTGTCCACCTTGACAATATAAACTAACATCATAATGTTTAATAACAAAAATTAAATTTTTTTATGTTACTTATAATTATTTAATATTTATTTAATAATCTTAATATAAACTGGAGCAGATGCGAAGGGCGAGCTAGCAGTGAAGTAAGTATAAATACCTGTAAACTAGAGTTCGGTGGGTAGGGGCTGGGGATCTCGGTGTCGGTCAACTTCGGGATTTCCCAGGGGGGATCGCGGGTAAACAGACAAAAAAGACAGTCTTGACCGAGATGCGGGCTTTTTTTTTTGAGTGCCGACCCCCAGCAGCCTGTAATTTGGTATTCAGAGAATACTAAGTTTTGATGCTTTAATGTATAGTTAATTTTGGGTGCAAATTATTTTGCTAAAGCTATACGATCGGGTTTAGTCAAAGTTTTACGTTGTGGCGCGATCGCCCGGAACTGCCTTTGTATAAAGGTAGCCGGTAATTTGAAGTTTAACGGATAAATTAAGTCAGTAACTCAGCCCTAAAGGGACTGAGCTTGTAAGAGAAATCGACCAAGCTGTGCTGACGGGCCTAAGATCTTAGAGGTCTACGTTATTGGAGTCACGACACCGGCGAATGCGACGCTAGTTTTGGGCTCTGTCATCTGCAATTAAACAGTATTAAAGTCACTGATACAGTGTTGCAGGTCTAAAAAGCTCTTATAACATTGACCGACAAGCGAACATTACCCCGAAAGGGAGGCTCTTACCGGAGCAAACATTATGCGTACAGGGTTGCGAGATTTGAGGTGGTAACTGTCCCGCCGAAAGTACATTACAAAAGTACACCAAGTCAAGCAACTCCAAGGCGGTAATGGAGAAAAAAAGATTCAGGGCGGTTGAAACCACCGGGGCGTTTCCCTCTCAGGTCTGAAAACACTGAGTTTCCCACTTACCGACTTTATTTTTATGACAGAATTTCTCCTCCAAACCTGTTGGTGGATACCTTTATATGGCTTAATAGGCGCGATTCTAACTTTGCCGTGGTCTACGGGAACCGTTCGCACAACAGGGCCAAGACCTGCGGCTTACTTCAATTTACTGATGAGCGTGCTGGCTTTCATCCACGGGTCAGTGATTTTTACAGCAACTTGGGATCGAGCGCCCCAACACTTGCTCCTCCACTGGGTGCAAGCAGCAGATTTAGATTTGTCTTTTGCCATAGAAATCTCCACGACCAGCGTCGGAGCAATGGAACTGGTGACAGTTCTGAGTTTGCTAGCACAAATTTACGCACTGGGCTACATGGAAAAAGACTGGGCGCTAGCTCGATTTTTTGGGCTGCTCGGTTTTTTTGAAGCGGCAATTAGCGGGATTGCGATTAGCGACTCGCTGCTGCTAACCTACGGTTTGCTGGAAGTGCTGACGCTCTCAACTTATTTGCTAGTCGGATTTTGGTACGCTCAACCGCTGGTAGTGACGGCGGCTAGAGATGCGTTTTTAACCAAGCGTGTAGGAGACGTACCGCTGCTGATGGGAGTAGTAACGCTTTCAACTTTAGCCGGAAGTTTAAATTTTTCCGATTTAGAAGAATGGGCGGAAACTGCAACTTTATCTCCTTTAGTAGCAACTCTTTTAGGCTTGGCTTTAATTGCCGCACCTACAGCTAAGTGCGCTCAATTTCCGTTTCACCTGTGGCTCGACGAGGCGATGGAAGGGCCCAACCCGGCTTCGATTATGCGGAATACGGTAGTTGTGGGTGGTGGGGCTTATGTTTTGATTAAACTTCAGCCTGTTTTAGCGCTATCGCCGATAACTGGTTTGGTGCTGGTGGTTTTGGGTGCGGTGACGGCGGTTGGGGCTTCCTTAGTGGCGATCGCCCAAATCGATATCAAAAGAGCACTATCGCATTCTACCAGTGCTTCTATGGGTTTAGTGTTTATCGCGGTGGGGCAGAATCACGTTGACATTGCATTGCTGCTGCTGTTCGCACACTCGATCGCCAAAGGACTATTATTCATGAGCATAGGCTCAGTAATTGTCACAACCAACACTCAAGATTTAACAGAAATGGGTGGGTTGTGGTCAAAGATGCCCGCCACAACAATGGCTTATTTAGTCGGCGCTGCGGGGATGGTAGCCCTATTACCGATGGGCAACTTCTGGGTAATGCGACGGTGGCTGAACGGTTTTTGGACAGTGCCATTGTGGTTGGTAGTTGTGCTGCTGTTAGTTAACGGTTTAACTGCGCTCAATTTAACTCGCGTATTCGCCTTAGTATTTGTCGGAAAACCGCAGCCCAAAACTCGCAGAGCTCCGGAAGTCGGTTGGCCGATGGCTTTGCCGATGGTAATTTTGACGGTGATTGGGCTGTTGGTGCCTTGGATGTTGCAGCAGTGGCAACTTTTAATTAGTTGGACTGGGCCTTGGGCAGAAACTGGGGATTTTGATACTTTAAATTTGCTGCTGAAGACTCTAGATATTCCGCTGTTGGTGTTATCTGGCTTGATTGGGGTTGGCGTTGGCGTGGCGATTTATTGGTACAACGTTTTACCTCGACCGGTACGACTGCCGGTGCCAGCGGTGCAGGATTTGTTTGCTTACGACTTTTATATCGATCGAGTTTACCGCTTGACTGTGGTTTGGGCCGTCGCTTCTATTGCGAAAATCAGCGCTTGGACTGATAAGTATGTAGTAGACGGGGTGGTGAATTTGTTTGGTTTTGCCACAATTTTCAGCGGTGAAGGTTTGAAGTACAGCGGCACGGGTCAATCGCAGTTTTATGTGTTGACTATTGCTGCGGGAGTTGCTGGGTTGCTGGCGCTGATTATTTGGCAATTCTAAACCGCAGATGTTGGTGGATAAACGCGGATCAACGCAGATAAATTGTTTTTGGTTTGTCTGCTTTGTCCCTAGTTTTATTCAAAGTCGATCGGCCACAATTCTCCAACCGGAACTTCCCAACCGGGTAAAAGTTCTGGTATTGAAATCGTGTCGCCGTCTGTCAATACAACTGGCTCGGCTTGGGGAGTGTAAATCGTTACTGTATGTTTGTCGGGGTCGATTAACTACCAGCCGGGAAGTCTAAGGGTATATTTAGAGGGGATTAATCTCAATTGCTGCGCGAAGTACCCCGAATAAATTACCGTAGGGATGTCCAGAAGCGTCGGGTGTCGCGGACGGAAACCGACAATTAGACATTTCGAGTACCTTTAACTTTGATGTACTTTTTCTTACATTAAATCCAAAGAAATGGTACATTAAGGCAGGTCGAAAAAAGGAAGTTTAAAAATGCAACTCACGTACAAATACCGCCTCAAACCTACAAAAGCCCAACTAACAACTATTGTGGCTCATTTAGAACTCTGCCGTCGGCAGTACAACTACCGACTCGGCGAAAGATTTAGGTGGTGGGAAGCCACGAGAACACCTATCAACGCCTGCCCATTGATTGTTTCGATAGTCCCGATTGAGGAAATTTATCAAAATATTCCCTTAACTAGGGTGCAAACTAGGAACGGCAGAAAAAAGGATGAGTCAGGCAATTCTTTGACCAATAAAGGTGATGTTTTCTCGAACATTGAAAGCGGATATGTACAGTGGCAAACGATACAACTTGCCGACCTGAAAAACACCAAAAAACTATTTCCTGACTACAAAGCGTTGGATTCTCAGGTTTTGCAAGATGTCGTCAACAGAGTTGAAACTTCCTTTTCAAATTTCACCACGCCAGATAAAAACGGCAATCGTAGAGGGAAGCCCAGATTCAAAGGGCTTAACTACTACAAATCCTTCACTTATCCTCAACTAGATAACTTAGATATTGTCAAGGACGAGCAAGATAGGATTTGTATTAGTCTCGTCAAAATAGGTCAAGTGCCTATGGTTTTCCACCGTCCAATACCAACAAAGTTCAAAGTTAAGACGGGTACAGTTATCAGAGAAGCGGATGGGTGGTATATTTCCCTAACGCTAGAAGATAAAACGGTTCCCGTAACGGTTGCAGAAATTCAACCGACGGTCGAAAATTCTGTTGGTATTGATTTGGGAATAACCAATTACGTTTACCTATCCAATGGGGAAAGGGTTGAGAATCCTAGGTTTTTAAGGAAGTCGGCTGAGAAATTAGCAAGACTTCAAGCGAAGTTAGCTAATAGAGTTAAGGGTTCTAAGCCTTGGAAAGTTATCAAGGACAAGATTTCCAAACTCCATCAGTTCGTAGCTAGAGCTAGATTAGATTTTCAATTCAAAACTGCACATGAGTTACTTAGCAAGTGTGAAGTTTTAGTTGTTGAAGACTTGAGTGTTAAAAATCTAACTAGACGCGCCCAGCCTAAAACTGACATTGAGAATGGCAATTTGGTTTATTTGCCGAACGGCCAGTCAGCAAAAAGTGGCTTGAACAAATCGATGCTTGATGCTGCTCACGGAAAATTCGCCAGCGTTCTCAAATATGTTGCTGGGAAGTTAGGTAAAACTGTTCTATTTGTTGACCCCAAAGGAACTTCTCAACATTGCTGGGATTGCCTCAACAAAGTTCCGAAAGAATTATCAGATCGGTGGCATTCTTGTCAGTGTGGAGAATCCTTGGATCGAGATGAAAATTCAGCCAAACTTATAAAGAAGATTGGATTGAGTTACGAAAGTGGCGGGGGAACTCCGTCACTCAAAAAAGCCTTTGAAAAAAAGGAAAAAGAAGCCTGCGGTCTAACTGTACTCAGTTGACCGTCAGGTTAGTTCACATATAGTTCTAAATATTGTGTAATAAGGGAAAGTTTTAATTAATGCTCAGTGCTTTAATCTGGATACCAATGTTGGTCGCCGCCCTGATTGGGTTTTGGCCCGGTGCGATCGCCTCTAAAATAGTTCGGAATGCCGCGATCGCCATTGCGGGTGTAACTTTTATTCTATCGGTGTTTGTGGCAGCTCAGTTTGATGCCAACAGCAGCCAATTACAGTTTTCGGAATTTATTCCTTGGATCGATGATTTGGGATTTAATTACAATCTCGGCGTTGATGGTTTGTCTCTGCCCTTGGTAATTTTAAATACCCTACTGACAGGAGTAGCGATTTACGCTACGGATGAGGCGATCCGCAGACCTCGACTTTATTATTCTTTGATGCTGTTAATTAGTGGTGGCGTCACGGGAGCTTTTTTATCTCAAAACTTGTTGCTATTTTTCCTGTTTTTCGAGGTAGAACTAATTCCGCTTTACCTGTTAATTGCAATTTGGGGAGGCGAGCGCCGAGGCTATGCAGCGACTAAGTTTTTAATCTATACGGCATTTTCGGGAATAGTATTGCTGGCTGCTTTCTTGGGTGTAGTTTGGCTGAGCGGTGCTTCTAGTTTTGATATGGTTGGTGCAGCCGGTGCATCGCATTTGGAAGGAGGCTCGCCCTTGCCTTTGGTCAGACAAATTGTATTGCTGGCTGGGATATTGCTGGCCTTTGGAATTAAGATTCCCTTGGTGCCTTTTCATACTTGGCTTCCGGATGCTCACGTAGAAGCTTCGACTCCGGTTTCAGTGCTGCTGGCGGGGGTGCTGTTGAAGCTGGGAACCTACGGGATGCTCCGCTTTGGTATGGGTTTGTTCCCGGATGCGTGGGCGGTGGCTGCACCTTGGTTGGCGAGTTGGGCGGTGGTGAGTGTGCTTTACGGGGCTAGTTGCGCGATCGCCCAAAAAGACATGAAAAAAATTGTAGCGTACAGTTCGATCGCGCACATGGGCTACATTTTGCTAGCTAGCGCCGCAGCTACTGAGATTAGTATGATAGGAACTGTGTTGCAAATGGTTAGCCACGGTTTAATTTCAGGGTTGCTATTTTTGAGTGTCGGGATTGTTTACAAAAAATCCGGCAGTCGCAACATAGATGTGCTCAAAGGTTTGTTCAATCCCGATCGCGGTTTGCCGGTAATTGGCAGTTTAATGATTGTCGGCGTGATGGCGAGTGCCGGCATTCCCGGGTTGTCGGGATTTATTGCTGAATTTTTGATATTTAGGGGCAGTTTACCAGTGTTTCCCATCCAAACTTTGCTCTGCATGATCGGGACTGGTTTGACTTCAGTTTACTTTTTAATTATGGTCAACCGTGCCTTTTTCGGGCGCCTTTCCGATTTGGTAGTAAATTTACCGCAAGTCCGCTGGGGCGATCGCATTCCTTCGCTAGTTTTAGCAGTAATCATCGCCATCATGGGAATACAGCCCGGAGTTTTAGTCGCTTTGAGTGAGAAAACTGCGATCGGCTTAGTATCGACAGTACCCGCACAAGTTAAACAAGTTGCTCAAAACTTAGAGTGATATCTTTCATAGGTATGTAGTTGCGCTTCAGCGCCGGCCGGCGCTAAAGCGCAACTACATACCTAAAACATAGTTATTCAATGTAGTTGTGCGTTGACTCGCTCTCATGAACCCTCAAGCGCAACTACGAACCAAAGCTAAAACATAGTTATTCAATTAAGGTTCAAATCAAATGACAAGTACAGTATTAAAACCATCTTCCCATCCTCTAGCAGCCTACATTGACATCTTGGAATCAGGCAAAGCTTTGCTTCCAGAATCTACCGAAAATGTAGTAGAAGTTGTCGGCGTACTCAAAAGTTACGGTGTAGTTCTAGATGCCTATTCCCGCAATTTAAACTACATCGCCGAAGAACAATTTTTAGTGCTTTTCCCATTTTTCAAATATTTCAACGGAGAAGTGACTGCGCCGAAATTAATGCGCTATTTGTGGCACGATCGCATAAATTTTGAGTATGCCGAATATTGCATGAGAACCATGATGTGGCACGGCGGCGGCGGTTTGGACAGTTATTTGGATACTCCAGAATTTAGCAATTTGGCCGAAAAGGCGATCGCAGCTAAACTCAAAGGCAACTTTTTGATGCAGGGACTGCACAAAGCATTCCCGGAGTTTTTGCCGGAACAAGTGCGGATGTTGGCTTATTACACGGGTTTGGGGCAGTTTTGGCGAGTAATGAGCGATTTGTTTATCGATTTGTCCGATCGCTACGAAGCCGGTACAATTAAGTCGATCGCAGAGATAGTAGATTTCGTCTTAGCCGGTTTAGTAAGCGCCGCAGCGTTACCAATCACCTACAGCGTCAAGATTCGCGGCGAAGTCTACGATATTCTGCCCCCATCTGCCAACTTGACCTTTTTAGCAGATGTAGCAGTACCTTATGTAGAAGCAGTTTTCTTTAGAGGAACAGCTTTTTTTGGCACAGTTTCCTACAACGCCCAAGCACATCAAATCCCAGAAGAACAAAAAGAATTTAGCTACGGGGCTTTGTTTGCAGATCCTCTGCCCATAGGAGGTGCAGGAATTCCGCCAACTCAATTGATGCAAGATATGCGGCATTTTCTGCCAGATTATTTGCACGAAATTTACCGCACTAGCTGTCGCGGCGAAGACGATTTGCGCGTGCAAATTTGCCAAAGTTTTCAGAAGTCGATGTTTTGCGTAACGACAGCCACTATTTTCGGTTTAGCGCCTCATCCCATGAACACCTCCGATCCTGAGGAAAAAAAGGCTAATCGGGCTTATTTAGAAGGTTGGATGGATCGATTTGGCACTTCTCGCTTGGATTGGGCAAATCAGCCAACTATCAGGGCTTGTCAGTTGTTCCCCGAAAGATGAAAGAGGCTGGGTGTCTGTTGTTACGATCGGGAGTGGAACCAATCTCGATCGCACTTCAGCACGCCACATCTATGAAAAGCTGGGCTTCGGGCTGTTAGCTCTTCTTGAACCTCTAGATTCACATTGCCAAAGGTTGTAGCATTGGTTAGTATGATAATACAGTCATACTCGTCAGTCGCATGAACTTAGTAAGTTATGAGCAAAAAAGTCAGTATTACTTTGGATGACCAAATTCTAGATTTTGTCGATCGGCTAGCAAGTAATCGTAGTAGTTTCATAAATGAAATTCTCTGGAAAGAAAAAAGGAGGATTATGATGGAAGAGCTGGAAAATGCTTATAAAGAGCAGGCTAACGATCCTGATTTTCAAGAAGAGATTTCTGTTTGGGATGTTGCGGTAGGCGATGGTTTAAATGCCTAACGGGACATTAACTTATCAACGAGGAGAAATATGGTGGATCGATCTAGAACCCACGACCGGTCATGAAACCGGTAAGCAGCGTCCTTGTCTAATTTTGCAGAATGATGTTGGCAATCAAAATGGGACAACTACAATAGTTGCCCCTTTATTGCCTGGGAAAAAAACTTTTCCATTCGTTGTGAATGTTGTTCCAACCCCGCAAAATGGACTAAACGGAGAACGGCACATAAACTTAAGTCAAATGAGAGCTGTAGATGCTCTGAGAATTAAAAACAAACAGGGAGTTTTAGAAGATTTTTATTGGGAAGAAATTGAGAAGGCTGTCGGTATTGAGCTGGGTTTTAGTTGGGTATTTAAAGAGGGATGATTGAGGTTTCGTTTTCTCGCTCGTTTAGGAATGAGAATTAAATAACTTACCATTTGATGATTATTGTGGGATGGGCGTCCCGCCCGTCCTCATCTGGACGGGCGGGACGCCCATCCCACTTTCAAAAGTATAAATTATTTAATTTGCGATTCTAAGTAGTCAAGTTATTAATTTTTTTTCCTAACCAAGGTTTGTAGTGCGGACTTCAGTCCGCTTTATGCTGCGGACTGAAGTCCGCAATACAAACGACTGCTTCTCCGCAGTGAGGGCAGTCATAAAATAGATACCAAACAAGTCGTTTGTCAAAGACAGACTGACCGAAAAACATCTGTATGTCTTTGCCGCAATTCCCGCACAGTCCGTATAAATCGCAATTTATAATTTCCAAATTACCTAGATTCGGACAAGAAGACTCAGGCCGTGAGAATCAGTTCCACAAGTTCCCAGCAAACCATGGGTTTCAGCTAAATCTTTGACTAAAGCAGTTTGTTTGGGACTCGGTTTCCAAGGATTAGGATTACCGTAAGCATAGTAAACTTCTACGCCGTCAATGCCAAGACGGGCGGCTTCTGGGATTAGTTGATCTGCGATCGATCGATACCGGCAAGGATGCGCTAAAACTGCTAAACCTCCTGCTTCGTGAATCGCTTCAATTACCTTGGCTGCGGAATAAGAAGCGTGGCCTTCAGTGCCTTTACCTCGCAAGTAAGGTGTGAGACTGGGATGTTCAGGATCGAAGGCGTAAGCGAGAATGTGTACGTCGTTTTTGAGCAATTCAGCGTTAATTTCAGCGCCCGTCCAAAGAGTCGGCGCTGCGGTACTCCTGTCGGGATGCTTTAATTTCCAGTTATCCAGCCAAATTTGAGCTTGAACGTAGCCTTTGGTGCTGTGGTGATCGGTGATAGCGAAGCCTTTGAGGCCGCCTGCTATGGCTAGTTCCATCAACTTCTCTGGCTGCAATCGACCGTCGGAGTAGACTGTGTGCATATGGAAGTTATAGGAACCCGGACAGCTACCGGCATCAATTGTCTGCCAGACTTGTTTGAGTGCCGAGATATTCTGGGATTCTGGTTTGAGGCTAGAACTTGTTGAGGGAGCGAGATTGACCGTCATAAGCATTATTATAAAAAAAACTAGCTTTGTTAACTATATCTAATTTTTTCTTTAAATGTTGGGGGCGAATCCCCGCAGGTACTTTCAACAGTTGACAGTTGAGAGTTGACCTGTGACAGTTTGAGAGAAACCTCTACCCTTAAGTCTGAGGATTGAAGTAATGAACAGTCTGAGTTTAATTTTTCCCGGGCGGGCGGGCTTTCAACCAATTCTTTCTGGTAAAGCATTAGTCGCACTTTAAACCTGCGGCGGCGGCTGTCGGAAATTCGATCGGCACAAACGTCACACCAAATTGTTCTCTAGCACACGGAACAATGTGTGCTAAAGCTTTAGGAGGGTTTTTCCGATTTCCAGTTGTCAAGTCAAACTCAATTATACCCGTGGCACCATCAGCTTTAAAGTCTGGAGATGCTAGGGTTTTTTGCATTCCTTCACGGCTGGGTTCTGGCTGTAATTCTAGGGATTTAATCAGCGTTTTAGCTGCATCGTAGGTTAAAGCCGATCGAGTATTGACTGGGCCTCCCCACAATTTTTCAGCATTAACTGGAAACTTTTTATCAAAACTGATTAACGGATGCCAAAACACGGATACGGCGAGTTTTTTTACAGACTTTAGCTGTTTTGCTGCTTCTAAAGTTCGCGGATCGTACAGAGTCCAAGGGCCAACAATCCACTTGAGATCGTCGTTGATTTTGATCGTATCGAGGGCGTGTTCGAGAGAATTAGTGACTTGACCGTCGGGAAAGAGAGCTATGGCTGTTATTTTGGCTTTTTCAACTTCTTTGATTGCTGCTTCGGCGTTAAAATCATTTTTAGATAAATCGAAATTACTGGATCTAAAAGTCGAACCTCCTTCGGCTTCAAATTGCTTTTTAAATTCTTCCCACAAGGAAGCGCTAAACGGACTATTGGGATTGTAAAAAACCGCAACTCTTTTTTGACCGACTTTAATCAGTTGATTTGCTAAGCCTTCAGCTTCTTTGCTAGTTGTTGGGGCTGTCCGAAAGAAAAATTTCCGAGGTTTGCGCGTTAGTTCTTCTGTTGTGCTTCCCGGAGAAATGGCGACCAGTTTATTTCGATCGTAAATATCTACTGTTTCTACCGTCATGTCACTGGTGTAGTGTCCGATGACTGCTAGAATATTTGGTTGAGTGACTAGGTAATTTGCCCTTTGAACTGCGTAGGATTTGATATTGGCGTCATCAGCAATGATTACTTTGAGACCTTTTCCTTTAATCGATTTTGGTTCGAGAAATCCTTGACCGGGAAAATCTCGCTCGCTGTTATTTCCAGACAGGAGACCTAAATTAACTTCGGTTTGAGCTTGACCAATACCGCGCAGCAGTTCTTCGGCTAAACTTGCATTGACTATAGTTCCCGTCCCGTCCCGATCTCGGCGAATGGGAACAACAATTGCGATCGTATAATACTCTGCACCTATCGCCTCCAGCAGAGCATTGTTGGTGTAAATTAAAGTTTCTGGATCTCTGCGGTCTTCCCGCCAGGACTGTTTGAACAATTTTAAAGCTTCAGGATAATTTCCGCTGGCAAATTCATTTATTGCCCTTTGTTTTGACCAAAGGGCGGAGGTTTCTACTAGGAGTCTTTCGCCGGAACTTACACGTGGGGAGGGTGTAGGTGAGGATGTAGGTAGGGTTGGTTGCGGCGAATTTGTCTGGATTATGGGAAATTTTTTGATGTTTGAAATTACGATCGCCCCTGCCGCCATTACCGCAACACCCAACAGCAGCCAGCGAAAGCGCGATCGCCCCTGCGGCGGAGTTTTGCCTGACTCGGGTTTTTGGCTGGGTGGTAAATTCGGGTTTGGCGAAACTTCAGTAGCATCAGACGAGATCGAATTCGGCTGAGGTTCGGGTAATAGAGGCGATCGCATATCGTCTAAGTCTTGCAAAACCTCCGTTACAGATTGATATCGATTTATATAGTGGAAGCGAACCATGCGATCGAGAATATTTTTAAAATTATCGCTCACTGGTAGCGGAGTGCGATCGCACGTCGAGTCATGCCAGATTATTTCACCAGCACCATCGTAGTTTTTGAACTCTGTGGGATGCTTTCCGGTGAGAGCTTGAATCACGATCATCCCTACAGAGTAAATATCATTACAAGCATGGGCAGTACGTCCATTTGATTGTTCGGGAGACATATAACCGCTGGTGCCGATCGCCTGCGATGTGAATATTTTACCTGTAGAGTCAGCAGTAAAAGTGCTGATTTCTTTGACAGCCCCAAAATCAATTAAAACAATTTTGTTATCTGTTGTGCGCCGAATTAAGTTAGAAGGTGTAATATCGCGATGAATAATATTTTGTTTATGAACGAACTTTAAAATTTCCAGAATTTCCAGCAACAAGGCGATCGCCCGATCCTCTTCCCAGTGTGTATCTGGAGTGAGTTCTTCCTTGAGCTGATGTCCTTCAATGTATTCTTGAACCAAGTAAAAATGGTCATTTTCTTCAAAGTAAGCGAATAATTTGGGAATGCACGGGTGATTGCCGAGACAACCCAAAGCACTAGCTTCCTTGTTAAATTGCGTCCTTGCCTTCTCCAAGACGTGCAGAGCGTTCGATGAAGGAAAAGAAATTTCCTTAACAACGCACTCGGGATTTCCGGGTTTGGCTAGATCCTTAGCCTTGTAAGTAATCCCAAACCCTCCCAGTCCCAATTGCTGGATAATTTGGTACCTTTCGTGAAGGATATACCCTGGCTCTAGACACATATATTTTTCAGCACCTGTTGACTGGCTCCGGTCTTTGATGTTGATTATACGCTTTTTTGTTCCTAGATACACTGTGGCAACATACCAAGTTCGTCTCTGCCCATATCAAAAACATGATAACTTTCAGCAATTTATCATTTCCAGTTGTCACTGACCAATCAATAATGATGATTGATAACTAATGACTAATAACTAATGACTAATAAGGATCTATTCGATACAACTTCATAGAAAAATGGTATCAGTCATACCTCATCTTTTGGAGAAAAGCTATATATCAAATCCAGTATCTATAGCCTTTCTCAAAAAGATGAGGTACGTCAGAGAGCTGGTATAACCGCTTAGACGTATAGGGCTCGCATCCCAACAACATACCTCATCTTTCTGATAACCGCTATATATTCTCTCTGTGTCCTCTGTGCTCTCTGCGGTTAAATTATTTTCATATGGCCGCAAACTATATTACCTGTTCGATGGTATAAATATGATAATAATTAATCGCAAAAACAAATTCCCAGGCATGACCTGGGAAGGTAAAAATTTAATAAAAATAATGTTGTTTTAATAAATTGAATTTGCCAGAAAGCGGCGATAATTTGGGTAATAATTGAGCAGCGCTGGTAGATTTGAGAGCGGACTGCGGGGCGGGCATTCCGGTTCCGGTGCCGCACCCGATCGCATTTTCCAATCTCAATAAAACACTTGCGTTCATGTTTGATCACCCGTTATGCTTGGCTGCTGTTGCGAGTCTGGCTTGCCAGATCCAACAGTTGTGCCCAACGTTTTTGGACTTGTTTGGGGGTACAGTTGAGTGCAGTGGCGATCGCCTTGTCGCATTCTTGATTCCGTTTCATTGCTAGCAGTTCTTGTTGTTCGGGCGACAGTTGAGCGCGAAATGTTTCCCATTTGTCGGAAGTCATGCCCAGTTTTTGATCGACATCAGCACCCAGCCATTCGTGAACGAGTTTCCAGTTTTGAGTGCGGGCGAATTTTTCGACGTGGTACTTAAACCGTTGTTGCAAGTAGTCGCGCTGGCGGGAGGACAAACCGAGAACGCGATCGATTTCCGAAGCCGAAAGATCTTGCAATTTCAAAGTCAAGTAGCTCACACATTCGGGCTGATTTTGGGATTCCAGATAGGCGATCAATTCGGTGACTACTCGATCGCGCAACACAGCATCAGCCGGATCGACAGTTTCCGAAACCATTTGTTCGCGCACTTGTTGCAGCGCCGGAGAGCGGCTGTACATTTCTGCATCTTCTCCCTTGCCGGATTCTACAGCCATTTCAATGTCGATCGCAGTTTCGGGAGGTTGGCCCTTAGCAAATCCTTGAGCGCGAAGCACGATCAGGCGTTGGCGGTTGCGGCCCGGCAAACCGATTTGGCGCTTGGCGTATTGTTCGGTAAAAGCCATGTACTCAGCCAATTCAATCTGAGTGCGGGGCTGGTAGGTGGCGTCGAGTTGGTGTTCGCGGCGGAAGGCGCGCAGAGATTCGATGTAAAAGCCTTGCAAAAAGTCTTCAATCATGTTGTAGCGAGCTTGGAAGTTCAAGTTCGATCGGAAAGAAGCAACATGACGGTAAATCATTGATGCGAGGTGAGAGTGCAGTTGAACGCGGCCTTGTTTGGAACCGAGGCGATAGAATTCGAGAGTTTTTTGCAACCGGTGTTCGGCCAAGGTGATTTGCCAAGCTTCAACTTCGCCGGAAACTTGGATGCGATCGCTTTTTTGGCAAATCCGTTCGACTTCCTTAGCAATTCGCATCGCCACTGCTTGAGCGCTGCGGCTGGCAG
Source organism: Microcoleus sp. CAWBG27 (assembly GCF_020883145.1). Taxonomy (NCBI): domain Bacteria; kingdom Bacillati; phylum Cyanobacteriota; class Cyanophyceae; order Oscillatoriales; family Microcoleaceae; genus Microcoleus; species Microcoleus sp. CAWBG27. Next base: position 52,493 of record NZ_JAHREU010000013.1, on the reverse strand, counting down.
TTTTCATTTCTGCTTCCAACTCTTTGAGGGCGAATTCAGCCAAAGCCAGGACATCGATGCTGGAAACTGTATTGATTTCGGCGGTTTGTTCGGTGGAGGTAGCCGGAATGAAGTTGAGGTTAGAAACAGTGTTGCAGTTGACGGGGTTGGTGGCAGTTGTGACAGTCATGGCGTTTATCGGGTGGTAGCGCACAGCGTGCGAGGACATTTTTCAGGGAGCGAGGCGGCAGTTGCTGGCGGTTTCGCTTGGCACGGCTGATTCAACTCTCTATGTATTGAATATAGGGAAATACAGATAGGCACAGTGATGTCAGTGTTCCACTCTCTCATGCAACATTTTTTGGCTGCCGAATCTGATTTTAAGCGGTGGCTGTTGAGGATAGATTTTATTGCCTTCAAAGCCTGACTGTACAAGCATTCTGAGCTGTTATGCGGGTGTGGCGATCGCGACAAAGATTGACGGTGTTCCGGGGCCGCTGAGTGGACAATTTAGCAACTGGCCTTTTGAGGGGGTTTTCGGCGTCGGAGATTGCGGAATTGAGACTCGGCAGAATGTAGCGAACTGCACTATCTTCAGAACCTACGCTACAGCAGTTGGGAAACCCGGTCAATTTAGAAATTTTCTTTTAAAAGGGGCAACGGCTTTTTTTGAACGAACCGCGAAGACGCAAAGGACGCAAAGGAAGACAAGAGAAGAGTATTCACCCTGCTTCTCTCTCCAACACCAAAGTCACCGGGCCGTCATTATCTATAGATACTTGCATCATGGCTCCAAACAAGCCTGTTTCGACTTTTAACCCGCTCTGGCGCAACTTTTCGACAAATTTTGCATAAAGTTTTTCGGCGGTTTCTGGGGTCGCAGAGCGATCGAACGAAGGGCGCCGACCTTTGCGACAGTCGCCGTAGAGCGTAAACTGACTGACAACGAGCAACTCGCCGCCGATGTCTTGTACGGATTTGTCCCAGCGGCCGCCGTCCCTGGCTGAGTCGGGAAACAAACGCAATTCTAGGCATTTTCGGGCCATCCAGTCGAGTTCTGCTTCGGTGTCGGTGTCTGCAATACCTACAAGCAAGTTGAGTCCGCAGCCGATTTTGCCGATAATTCGATCGTTCACTTGGACTTGAGACGATTTGACTCGCTGGATTATGACTCGCATGGGAAATTTAAAACAGTCCTGGACATATATAAGAATGAATTCTTAGGTACGTAGTTGCGCTTAAGCGCTCTTTCCGATATCCCGGAAAGAGCGCTTAAGCGCAACTACATACCTGATTTCAAAAGCGAAGACAGCGCAACTACGTACCTGGATTTAATGTGACAGTTGCGTCCAGGTTAGTTTTTCCCGAATCCTTTGCCGCGATTGGGTGCAGGCGTGCAGAGACAATTTTCGATTTGCGATCGCAAAGTCTCGATATCCAAACCCTGACCGATGAGAACAAGCTGATTTTTTGGCTCACCTTTCCACTCGTCGTCATCTATTGAAAATCGCTTGCCACTCAAGTGGAAAATATGCCGTTTCGGACTTTCTTCAAACCACATAATCCCTTTCGCACGAAACACGTTTGTTGGCATTTGGTGGTCTAAGAAATATTGAAATTTCCTCAGAGAAAACGGCTTGTCACTCTGGAAAGAAATTGAGGTAAATCCGTCATTGTCTAAATGGCCGGAGTGATCGTGATGATCGTGTTCGCTATGATCGTGATGACCGTGATCGTGATGATCGTGATGACCGTGATCGTGATGACCGTGATCGTGATGACCGTGATCGTGATGGTCGTGATCGTGATGATCGTGACTGCTAGCAGTTTCCTCAGATTGGAAATATTTGTCAGATTCAAACAATCCGACGCTAAGGACTAGGGGTAGGGGAACTTGCGATTTTACTGTTCGCAAAATTCGAGCACCTTCTTTGACATCGCGAATCTTAACTTCCAGCAAATCTAAATCTGCTTCTTCAACCAAATCTGTTTTGTTGAGAATAATAATATCGCCGTAAGCTATTTGACTGTAGGCTGCTTCTGAGTTGAACAAATCTAAGCTGTAGTTGGCTGCGTCTACTACTGTAACTATTGAATCTAGACGGGTCATGTCGCGCAGTTCTGTGCCTAAAAAAGTCATCGCTACTGGCAGCGGGTCGGCGAGTCCGGTGGTCTCGACTACTAGATAGTCGAGCTTTTCTTGACGTTCTAAAACTTTGTAAACTGCATTAACCAAATCTTCGTTAATTGTGCAGCAGATGCAGCCGTTGTTCAGCTCGACCATGTTGTCGTCTGTAGTAACAATCAGTTCGTTGTCGATGCCGATTTCACCAAATTCATTGACTAAAACTGCTGTTTTCAAACCTTGCTGGTTGGTCAGGATGTGGTTGAGCAGGGTTGTTTTGCCACTGCCGAGAAATCCTGTAATGATTGTAACGGGCAATCCGTGTTTGGGAGCTTCCATCGCCGTTTCTGTCTCGGACTGAGTTGTAGATTGCATAGCTTGACTGTCAAATAATGTCGATCGCACTTTCCTTGTGGTTCTTATTGTATCTTATTTAAGCTCAGCCCCCATCAACCCGGTTTCTGGGAGAAATTTTGGGTTTGGCGGCATGGCATCTACGCATCAACCGCAAATAAGCTTCAGAGTACGAATGCTATTGGCTTACAGCCTGTTTTTCCGGTAAATCCAGCGGCGACAAATTTGGGGCAGACAATCGCTTCGTGCGATCGACCAATTCCCCCTGCTCTATGATGGTTTTTGCGATCGCGCTACTTAATTCAGTTGACAGTTGACAGTTGACAGTTGACAGCGACCTCTACCTAAAAAGAAGAGGATTGGAGCAATGAATAGTCTGATTTTAATTTCTCCCTACAAGGGTTCAGGCTTTCAACCAATTCTTTATAGTAAAATATTTAGTTTTTAACTATCAATTAAAATCGGGCGGTGGCTAACAACAGCCACCGCCCTCAAGATAGTATTATTGCACTATCTAAATCTGTGCTTAGGCAGGAAGCAAGACTGTATCGATGATGTGGATGACGCCATTATCAGCAGCAACATCGGCTGTGGTAACGGTAGAATCATTGATTTTGACGCCATTGGAAGCATCAATTTTCACTTCTGAACCTTCAACTGTCTTGGCAGATTTCAGCTTGACTACATCAGCAGCCATAACTTTGCCAGCAACGACATGATAAGTCAAGATTTTTTTGAGCTTAGGAATGTCCTTAAGCAATGCGTCTACAGTACCTGCGGGAAGCTTAGCAAAAGCTTCGTCTGTGGGTGCGAACACTGTGAAGGGCCCGGTGCCTTTGAGAGTATCGACTAAACCAGCAGCTTTGACGGCAGCAACTAGGGTTGTAAAAGAGCCTGCCGAAACGGCGGTATCAACGATGTCAGCCAAGTGAGTCACCTAGGTTTTGTATTCTCTAAATCAATATAACGCTAAAAAGTTAATTTGGCTACCTAAATTTTCCTTTTCTTTAGTCAGTTATTTTGATATAAAAAACCAATATTTCTTATATCAAAATACCTGTCTAAAGGTAGATAAAAATCTCGATATTTTATTGTATTTTAAGGCAAAGCAACCTGTTCCTAAATATATTGGCAAGCCGATCGCGAATTGTGCGCTCGCCCAGGCGCAGTATGAAATGTAAACGCAGAGCGATCGACATGAATGGCTGAGTTGGCAACACCTTCAAGATCGATCTTTGCCAAAAGCGCACAACAACTTTCTGCGTGCTGAGGGCATTGGTTGTCATAAAAATTGCGTTACACTTATATAGGTATCTTTACAAAACAACATACAAACATGACAGTTGCCTATCCCCGCAAGCTTCGCAACGGCATGGGAGCGCGCGAGATTTTAAGTCAAGTGGTGCGCGATCGCGAAATCCACTTGATTACCCTCAACCGCTACCGCTACAGCGAACAGCGCAGTTGCAAAGACCTCACCGACTTGATCGAGCAGCTAGACGGCGAACCGGCCGAACTGGTGCGGGATCTTTCCCGGCATATCTCGGACGAAGCGCGACACGCCATGTGGCTTACGGACTTGCTTGTAGACATCGGTGAGAAGGTGGGAACGCCGCCAGGAGTTTCCTACATTGACGAATTTGAAAGGTTGCTCGACAGCGACCAAAAAGACCCTACCAAAGACCGCGAAGATTTTGTAATTTCTTCCCTAGCGGCGATTAACGTCACCGAGAAGCGGGGATGCGAGTATTTCTCAGCGCACATCCACGCCCTGAAAAATGCTCCTCAAACCGACGAAAACGTCAAAATCCGCGAAACCATCGAAAAGATTTTTCCCGAAGAAGCTGGTCACGTCCGCTGGGGCAACCGCTGGCTGGGTAAAATTGCTGCGAAGAGTCCGGGACACCGCGAGAAGGTGGAACAGGCGAAACGCAAGTATGCGGCGATCGAACAAGCAGCATTTGCATCGGGAATGGATATCATGCTGGGAGCAGAACTGCGTCGCGTCACCCGTCTGGTGGACATTGCCAACACGATGCCGATGTGGGAACGCCCGCAATATCTGATGGAACGCTTGCCGGCCACCCTGCTCGCCCCCGATTTGCAAATGACCAGAGTCGATGTGGCTCAACGGGCCTGGAACCGAGATCCGCAAGCATTTGTGGAGAAATTTGTGCCGATGTTCCTCAATGGATTAAAACCGATTGAGAAGAAGTCGGCAGCCGCTAAGCCCAAGGCTTAGATACAGGCGAGGGAGAGCCTCAGGATATGGGTTCTCAGGCACAGCCTGGGAACCAGTGATTATTTAAGTCATAGCCAATTCTTTAATCTAAAATCCAAAATCTAAAATCCAATCAGTCGTATTTTGGTAAGTCCTAAATACGAAGTAAACTGTATTGGTAAAGATTATTGGAACACTTTTCCGTTTAAATATTAATCATGACTAACAGCGAGCCAAACCCACAAACAGCTTCGGCAGAAAGCCTATCTAGCGAAAGCGCGATCGCCTCCGAGCAGGTCGAACAAGCCACAGCAGTGAGCTATGCCGAAGAAATTGAAACTGTGATTGCCAGCATGGCCGTAGACCAAAAAGTGATGGTCGGTCAAAATGAAGCTGGCGGACATCTTTGGAAATTCAAGTACGGCAGCGTTGAAGTGTTCGTGCAACTCACGGGCGAAACCGAAAATGATACTTTGACTGTTTGGGCCTTTGTGCTTCAGTTGCCGGCAAAGAATGAAGCTAAATTAATGCGGAAACTGCTAGAAATGAATTGGCTGGCTACTTTAGAATCTCATTTTGCGATCGTTGACAACCAAGTTGCCGTAATATCAACTCGGACGATCGCCGAAATCTCTGCTGGGGAAATGTCACGCGCTATTACTATTGTAGCCACCATCGCCGATGACAACGATGACTTGCTGCAAGCAGAATTTGGTAATTAGGGCTTGCTGAATAAAAGTAGAAAGCTTACCAGACAAGGGGTTTAAGCTTTTTTTGCTTGAATGAGTGCAAGTTATAGGATTATAGAGGCTCAAAACCCTTGCAATGAAAGTTGTTAATTTCTGGCGAAATTTGGGAATGCCAGCAATAAACCTACTATTTTTTAAGCTGTGTAGTCTCGTTTTTCCACTACGTACACTTTTTCAGCAAGCCCTAATTAGTCATTAGTCATTAGTCATTAGTCATTAGCGCGAGCGTCCCCGCTCGCGAACGTTATCAGTCATTAGTCATTAGTCATCACTGCGAGCGTCCCTGCTCGCGAACGTTATTAGTCATTGGTAATTTGAACCAACTGTCAACTGTCAACTGTCAACTGTCAACTAATATGCAGGCCCTGCGATCCAAGAAATCGCGATTCCCAGCCCCAAACCGACGAACACTTGAAAAGGAGTGTGTCCCAGCAACTCTTTCAGGCGAGCCTCATTAAAGTTGTGGTCTTCCTCAAAAAACTCGTCGATAATTTGGTTGAGGATTTGAGCTTGTTTCCCTGCTGCTTGGCGGACTCCAGCAGCGTCGTACATGACAATAATTGCAAAGATGGCTGCGATCGCAAATTCTGGACTTTCCCATCCCATCGTTTGTCCGACTCCCGCAGCCAAAGCGCCCACAAAAGATGAGTGAGAGCTGGGCATTCCGCCCGTTGTTACCAAATACCGCAGATTAAACTTGCGATTTTTGATTAATTCGATCGGCAATTTAATGACTTGAGCCGACAGACAAGCGATCAAAGCAACTATCAGTACATGATTGTTTAAGATGCCGCTGCAAATTTCCTGCATATTCTTTAGTATTTCTAGTTACTGCGGCTGGTTATAAAATCGGCGATCGCCAATAGCGGTTGGGCTTTACTTCCAAACACTGCCAATTGAGCCTTAGCATCAGCAACAAGCTCTTTGGCTTGGCGCCGAGACTCCTCAATTCCGCACAAACTCGGATAAGTTACCTTTCCGGCTTGAACATCTTTGCCAGCGGTTTTGCCCAATTCTTCTTGAGTAGCAGTAATATCCAGAATGTCATCAATTATCTGGAAAGCCAGCCCAATATTCTTGGCAAAACGAGACAAACGTTGCAAATCCGCAGCAGCAACCCCACCCAGAATTGCCCCACAAACCACACACGCTTCTAACACTGCGCCAGTTTTGTGAGCATGAATGTAATTCAAAGTTTCTAGAGAAACATTTTTTAATCCTTCTGATTCTAAGTCAACCACCTGACCGCCTACAATTCCACAAGCGCCCGATGCCCGGGCTAAATGACCTATTGTCTGCAACACTTGCTGGGGTGGTACATTCTCAGTTTTAGTGGCAATAAATTCAAAGGCATAGCTCAACAAACCATCGCCAGCCAAAATTGCGATATCTTCGCCGTAGACTTTGTGGTTAGTCAGTTTACCGCGCCGATAGTCGTCATTGTCCATTGCTGGCAAATCATCGTGAATCAGCGACATGGTGTGAATCATTTCCACAGCGCAAGCCGTGGGCATTGCCATTTCGGCAGTACCACCAGCCAATTCGCAACTAGCCAAACAGAGGATGGGGCGCAGCCTCTTGCCACCTGCTAGCAGCGAGTAGCGCATCGCTTCGTAAATTTTCTCTGGGTAGATGACGGGTAGGGCATTATCGAGAGCTACCTCGATCGCCTTTTTTTGTTTGATTAGGTAAGTAGATAAGTCGAAAGTGGATTCTGGTTGGGACGAATCCATTTCTGTTGCTGCAAATATCATCCCTTGCTCTCTTATACTTGGTATTACTTGGGATACTTTGATTTATTCGGGTCGATCAAACCAACTTGGACAGTAGCGATCGCCAGAAATCTAAATTTAATTTAATCATTGTCTGGGTGCGATCGCACAGAAACTTATAATATTGGATTATTTGTTGCATAACTAACAAAGTGGAGGACTAACTCGTGACCTATTCTAGTGATTCCAGAGAAGATGTGAATTCTAATGGGCAGACACTAGCGGAACAGTCGAGCCTGAGTACTCGGGCAGCGAAGCAGTTGGCCACAACCGCCAAGACCGCTCCGCAGATGCAGGGCATCACCTCACGCTGGATCAGCAACCTGCTGCCTTGGGTGCAGCTGCGCGGCGGCTCTTATCGCGTCAACCGCCGCTTGACCTATGCGCTGGGTGATGGTCGCGTCACCTTTACGAACGTCGGGTCAACGATTCGGGTAATTCCCCAGGAGCTGCGCGAGCTGGCCTTTCTGCGCGACTTTGAAGACGAAACCGTCTTGAACGCGTTGGCCGACCGCTTTGTGCAGCAGGAGTTTCAACCCGGTGATGTGCTGGTAGAGAAGGGAACCCCCGCCGACCAGATTGTGCTGATTGCTCACGGCAAAGTGAGCAAGATCGGTACGGGCAAGTATGGCGATGAGGTGGAATTGGGTGTGTTGATCGATGGCGACCACTTTACCTATCAGGCCATTCTCGAATCCGAAGACGTATGGAACTTCACCATCAAGGCGATCACGCGCTGTACGGTCTTGGCGCTGAGACAAAGCTCTTTTGAAGAACTGGTCAACTCCTCAGCATCACTTCAGGCGCACATCGAGGCGTTTGAAGCCCAACCCCCCAAGCCTCACGATCGGCACGGTCAGGCCGCCATCGAGCTGGCCGCTGGCCACAGCGGCGAACCCGTGCTGCCCACGACCTTTGTCGATTACGAAACCTCTCCGCGTGAATATGAGTTGAGCCTGGTACAGACGGTGCTGCGTGTTCACACCCGCGTTGCCGATCTCTACAACGATCCGATGAACCAGATTGCGGAACAACTCAAGCTAACGGTGCACGAGTTGCGCGAGCGCCAGGAGTACGAGTTGGTCAACAACCAAGAGTTCGGTCTGTTGCACAACGCCGACCTGGGCCAGCGCTTCCCCACCCGCAATGGCCCGCCCACGCCAGATGATTTTGATGAGCTGATCACCCGCCGCCGCAATGCGCAGTACATTTTTGCCCACCCGCGTGCCATTGCCGCCTTTGGCCGCGAGTGCAGCAAGCTGGGTCTCTACCCCGACAGCCATGATATGGGGGGCGAACGAGTCATGGCGTGGCGCAACATCCCGATTTTGCCCTGCAACAAGATTCCCATCAGCAACACCCAGACCAGTTCCGTGATCGTTGTCCGTACCGGTGAGGACAATCAGGGCGTGGTGGGTCTTCGACCCGCAGAGTTGCCCGATCAGCACGAGCCGGGGTTGAACGTGCGCTTTATGGGCATCAACGAGAAAGCCATCATCTCCTACCTCGTCAGCAACTACTTCTCTGCTGCCATCCTCGTACCCGATGCCGTCGGCGTACTCGAAGATGTCGAGCTAGGACGCTAGTAAATTCCGGCGGAGATACCTGAACAGTCAACTGTCAGCATCTTCAGCATACACTCATTGAAACACCTATTGACGAGTAACGCATTCTATGACCATGCCTCAAACTATCACTGCCGACAATGTTTTGCGCAGTGAATATCAGAAGTCAGTTGCCAACTATTGGAACCAAGAAAAGAATCCCGTTAATCTGCTGCTCGGCCACGTTGACGGCTATTACCACCACCACTACGGGATCGGCGATGTCGATTGGTCGGTGTTGGAAGCCCCCGAAGGTGAGCGCGACGATCGGATTATTCGCGAGTTGCACCGGCTCGAGCACGCCCAGGGGGCGTTCCTGCTCGACCATCTGGGCGACATCAAGCCTGATGACCGCGTGATGGATGGCGGTTCCGGTCGCGGCGGCACCAGCTTCATGGTCAATGAACGCTTTGGTTGTCAGGTCGACGGAGTGTCAATCTCAGAATCTCAGGTCGAGTTTGCCAACGACCAGGCTGCGCAGCGCGGCGTGGCCGACAAGGTCAAGTTCCACTTTCGCAACATGCTCGATACTGGCTTCGAGACGGGAGCCATGCGCAGCATTTGGACGAATGAGACCACCATGTATGTAGATCTGTTCAAGCTGTTCGCCGAGTTTGCACGCCTATTGCAGGATGGTGGTCGCTACGCATGCATCACGGGTTGCTACAACGACGTTACGGGGGGGCGCTCGCGGGCGGTCAGCCAGATCGATGCGCATTACATCTGTAACATCCATCCGCGCAGTCAATATTTCAAGGCACTGGCGGCGAACAACCTCGTCCCGATTACCGTCACCGACCTGACTCCCCTAACGATTCCCTACTGGGAACTGCGAGCCAAGTCTTCGCTCGTCACCGGGGTCGAGGATTACTTCCTTACGGCATACAAAGAGGGCAGCTTCCACTACCTGCTCATCGTCGCCGATCGTATCATTCGGTAAGGCTTATCCAAAACACAAACCGCACCATGGTGTGGTGCGTAGCGCGCATACCGCACACGCACCACACACCACCACTCTGATACAGGGATAAGACTGTCACGTACCCCCGGCTAAAGCACGGGGGCTTGAATAAGCTCAAGCCATAGGGCGAACTTCAAGACTAAACACGAGACTAGCTAGGTTCTTCGGAACAACTGAAGGTTAAGAGCGCGTGGCAGCGCACCCGACGTTAGAGACACCTCCCTAATCCCTAACCTCTCGGAACCTCAGTAGCGAAGGGAAGTACACATTCAGGCTTACCGCCATGCAATCCGTCCCAGTCATCGATAACAATCAACATCCTTTGATGCCGACCACTGCGGCACGTGCCAAGCGCTGGATTCATTCTGGGAAGGCTACCCCATTCTGGAAGCGCGGTGTCTTCTGCGTTCGCTTGAACGTAGAACCATCATCGCGATTCACTCAACCCATTGCGGTTGGGATCCATCCGGGTTCCAAGCGTGAAGCATTCACGGTCAAGTCTGGGACTTGCACTTATCTCAATATGCAAACTCATGCCGTTGATTGGGTGAAAGATGCAGAAGAAACAAGTACCAATATGCGACGGGCAAGACGATTCCGTAAGACTCCATGTCGCAAACCTCGTCTCAATCGCCAACGAGGCGGACTCCCTCCTAGCACGAAAGCGCGGTGGCAGTGGAAGTTGCGCGTCTGCTCCTGGTTGTCGAAGCTGTTTCCCATCACCGCTTTTGTGGTGGAAGACATCAAAGCGAGAACCTTTAAGAACGGACGCAAGTGGAACGTCATGTTTTCCCCGCTCGAAGTAGGCAAGAAATGGTTCTACTCTGAGCTAGAACGAATTGCTCCCGTTCACCTCCAACAAGGATTTGAGACAAAAGAACTTCGAGATCGACACGGACTGAAGAAATCAAAGCAGAAGCTATCAGACAAATTTGAGGCCCATTGCGTTGATTCTTGGGTGCTAGCGAATTGGTTCACTGAGGGACACGACAAACCGGATAGCACTCGGTTGATTGTGGTCATTCCACTTCGGTTCCATCGCCGTCAGTTGCACCGATTTCAACCGAGTAAGGGCGGGATTCGCTCTCCTTACGGTGGAACGATGTCCGAAGGGTTCAAGCGCGGCGGCATTGCCAAACATCCAAAGTACGGCGTTGTCTATATCGGCGGTGCGTCGAAGGGAAAGGTGAGCCTTCATTCTGTGGCAACAGGCAAGCGGTTAACGCAACACGCGAAGCCTTCAGATCTCAAATTTTTATCCTTTAACTCATGGAGAACTGTAAATGCTGCAAATCGGTAGGCCGATAAATCCGCTCGCGTCGCTTTTCCTCCCAGGTCTGAAGACGCTGGGTTTCCAAGCTCCCGGAGGTTCCACATGAAAGATACCAACCTGGATGATACGAGTACCGCATTTTTATTCGGTCCGACTGGCCTCGGTACATCCGCCGCTCGCTTTGTGAGCGAGCTGGCAAAGGCTGCTCGTGCCGCTAACCTGGAGCCACGGCTGCTCCAGGCAGACCTCGCCCCGGCGGGGGACCTCGATCCGGCCTATGCAGAGAGAGCCTGGGGCGATGGGACTGCCTCGCCGCTCTACTGCCCCATTACCGAGCGATTCAACGAGCCGCTGGCGGACGAGGTCGACGATCGGCTGGCGGCCTGGGCACGGTCGTGCGGGTTCGATGAGGACGAGGTGGAGAAGATTCGCAAGGTACGGTTCGGACGGCTGGTTATGCTGGCCCACCCGGACTGCGACGACCCAGATCGGCTGTTGATCGGTGCCAAGCTGAACATGGCCTGGTGGGCCGCAGACGACTACTACGCTGACGACAGCGAGCTCGGTGCGGATCCAATGTTGCTCCCCCCACGTCTCCTCTTGGCGATGACCGCCATGGACCCGCCACCCCCGGCGGGGGAATTTACCCCACCGCTGGAGGAAGCGATAGCCGAAGAGCGCGTGCTGGTGGCCCTCGGTAGGGGCATCGACTATTTGGGTCAGTACGCCACGCCGGAGCAAGTCCAGCGTACCTGTTACGCCACCTTCTCCATGTTCGTCTCTTGGGGGGCCTACGCGGCGTGGCGCTACACTGGCGAGTACCCGCCAGCTTGGAAGTATCTGGCCGCACGCCAGCACGACAGCTTCTACACCTCCATGACGCTAATCGACCCCATCGGAGGGTACGTCCTCCCAGCGGATCTTTTCTTCGAGCCGCGCGTCCGTCACGCAGCGTTCCTAGCCGGGACGGCTGTCGTCCTTGTCAACGATCTTCTTTCGGTCGCCAAAGATCTGGCAGATAAGCAGCCACCAGTCAACATGGTGCTACAGATTGTGGCGGATCGGGGCTGCTCTATCGAAGAGGCGACGGAGATCACCGTCAAGTTTCACAACGACCTGGTTCATGACTTTCGGGAACGCCACCAGAAGCTCCAGGCAGTGCCCAACGTGGAGCTTCAGCGGTTCCTGCGCGGATTGCGGGGGTGGATGGGCGGCGCGTTCGAATGGCACAACAGCAACCCGCGCTACAAGAACAGCAACAGTACCCCGCAGCTAGATTCACAATCATCAACCTAACCATAGAAGCATAAATGGTTCAACGGGATTTCATATGGTTGAATAAACCAGATCGTGTGTACATAGAAATCGAGGTGAAAGATGACCGAAGACTTTAACCCCAATGGGCAGATGCTAGCAGAGCAGTCGAGCTTGAGTACAGATGCGGCGCGCAAGTTAGCCACAACCGCCAAGACTGCTCCGCAGATGCAGGGCATCAGCTCGCGCTGGATCAGCCGCCTGTTGCCCTGGGTGGATCTGCGCGGCGGCTCCTACCGGGTCAACCAGCGTTTGACCTATGCGCTGGGCGATGGCCGAGTGACATTTACCAATGTGGGGTCCACCATACGAGCGATCCCGCAAGAGTTGCGCGAAATGGCCCTGTTGCGCGAGTTTGACGAGGAAATGGTGTTGAACACGTTGGCAGATCGCTTTGTGCAGCAGGAGTTTCAACCCGGTGATGTGCTGGTGGAAAAGGGAACCCCCGCCGACCAGATTGTGCTGATTGCCCACGGCAAGGTCAGCAAGATCGGTACGGGCAAGTATGGCGATGAGGTGGAGCTTGCGGTGTTGGCCGATGGCGACCACTTCACCTACCAGGCTATCATGGAATCCGGCGATCTCTGGGACTTCACCATGAAGGCGGTTACGCGCTGCACGGTGTTGGTGCTGACGCAGCGGGCGTTTGAAGAGGTGGTGGCTTCCTCTGAATCGCTGCAAGCCCACATCGAAGAATTCAAAGCCCGCCCGCCAAAAGCCCAAGATGCACACGGTCAGGCCGCCATTGCGTTAGCTGCCGGTCATACAGGCGAACCCGTGCTGCCCACGACCTTTGTCGATTACGAGACCTCTCCGCGCGAATACGAGTTGAGCCTGGTGCAGACGGTGCTGCGTGTCCATACCCGCGTTGCCGATCTCTACAACGAGCCAATGAACCAGATCGAACAACAGCTCAAATTGACTGTGCATGAGTTGCGCGAGCGCCAGGAGTACGAATTGGTCAATAATCAAGAGTTCGGCCTGCTGCACAACGCCGACCTCAGCCAACGCTTCCCCACCCGCAACGGCCCGCCTCACCCGGATGACATAGACGAGCTGATCGCCCGGCGGCGCAATTCACAGTACATTTTTGCCCACCCGCGTGCCATCGCCGCCTTTGCGCGTCAGTGCAACAGAATGGGTCTCTACCTGGAAAGTATCGATGTCGGTGGAAACCGCATTCCGGCCTGGCGCGGCATCCCCATCTATCCCTGTGGCAAAATCCCCATCGACAGAACGACCCAGACCACGTCGATCATCGTCATGCGTACCGGTGAGGACAATCAGGGCGTGGTGGGTCTTCAGCCTGCGGAGTTGCCCGATCAATATGAGCCAGGGTTGAACGTGCGCTTTATGGGCATCAACGAAAAGGCCATCATCTCCTATCTGGTCAGCAACTACTTCTCCGCCGCTATCCTTGTCCCCGACGCTGTCGGCATTCTCGAGGATGTCGAGATCGGGCGGTAGGAGGTCGGTAGGACAGAACGATAGAGAAGCAGTAATGACGGCTAAAAAATTAGTTGGCATTGCTTAATCAGGGTATGAAAATGGATAACTTGAAAATTCAGAAGATTGACTGACTGGCTTGTTTCATTTTTTCACGTTGAGTCGTTCATACCGTAAATCAGCAACGCCAGAAATATTATACTATGGCTAAAGTGATGAAACAGCGCTAATCCCTAATATTGAAGACTTGACAAGTCTCTGGCTGTCTGCAAAAACCGCTGCACCGCTGGCGTGGGAGTGTTGCGCCAAATTAGGGCGATCGCCACTATGCAGGTTGATTCTGGCAAAGATTTGTAAACAACCCCAGTGCGCTGGAAGTTTTGCATTGATGCGGGGACGATCGCCACCCCCATCTCGGCGGCTACCAAGCTGATAATTGTCTGCATTTGAATCGCTTCTTGACCGGCGATCGGGCTAAAACCGGCTTGCTGACACAGACTGACGATCGGATCGTACAATCCTGGAGCTAGGGAACGGGGAAATAGTATGAAAGGTTCGGCAGAAAGTTCGTGCAATTCTACAACAGCGCGATCGGCTAAATAATGCGTTTCTGGCAGCGCCACGATCAAAGGTTCTCGAAAAACGATTTCGGAATTTATGCCATCTTCCTCGATCGGAGGGCGCACGAAGCCGATATCAATGCGCCCTTCCCGCAGTCGCTGCAATTGTTCGTTAGTTGTAAGTTCGTGCAGTTCGAGCTTGACGGCGGGACACCGAGTGCGAAACGCCTGCAAGATGGCTGGAACTACATTGTGCGCGGCGGAGCTCACAAAGCCTACAGTGAGTTGGCCGAGTTCGCCCCGACTTGTCTGTTTGCCGAGTTGAATTGCGCGATCGACTTGTAGCAGAATTTTCTGTGATTCCTCAAAAAAAACCTGTCCCGCTTCCGTTAGCATAACAGTCCGCTTGGTGCGACGAAAAAGTTGAAAGCCCAACTCTGCCTCCAAATGCTGAATTTGTTGGCTTAGCGGAGGTTGAGCCATGTGCAGTCTTTCCGCTGCGCGAGTGAAATTCAGTTCCTCCGCAACGGCAATAAAGTAACGCAAATGTCGCAGTTCCATAGCTTCTCAATCATTAATATTTTAAAAGTATAAGTTGTCATTCAAAAAGATATTGGACATTAATGATGGCATTTAATACAGTGATTAATAGTCGAAGTTGAGATTTAAACAATGGCTAATTTGGATATAAAAATTAGAGAAGCCGAACTTGCAGACTTGGAACTAATTCTGACTTTTATCGCGCAAAAAAGCGAATTCGATGGATCGAAAACTTTTTTTGCAGCAACCACCGATCGATTGCAGCAAGCTTTATTTAGTCAACCTCCGCTAGTGCGGGTAGTATTTGCTGAAGTTGCAGGCACTGCGGTAGGATTTGCGATGTTTTATGCTACCTATTCAAGTTTGTTGACTCAGCCTTGTCTGTGGCTTGATGATTTATTTGTGCAAGCTCCCATGCGCGGTATGGGAGTGGGTACAGCTTTGTTGAAACATTTGGCACAAGTTGCTGAATCGAATAATTGCGGGCGAATTGAATGGACTGTTAATGCGAAGAATGCAGCGGGAGTTGCTTTTTATGAAAAGCAGGGAGCGCGGATTTTGGAAAATATTAGGGTTTGCAGGATTGATGAAAATGCGATCGCGGAACTCGCTAGCAAATAATTCGCTCGCTTTTGGGAAGGAAGATTTTTTTTACCGCAGAGAACACAGAGAACACAGAGAGAGAAGAAAGGTTTGGAGTAGTTATGATACAAGATTCTTGGAATACGGCTCTCTACGAACAGCTCTGTGAAGGAGGTTTTTTTTACCGCAGAGAACACAGAGAACACAGAGAGAGAAGAAAGGTTTGGAGTAGTTATGATGACACAAGATTCTTGGAATACGGATCTATACGAACAGCAACACGCTTTTGTTTGGCAGTACGGCGAATCGCTTTTGGAGTTACTCGCTCCGCAGGCGGGAGAAAGAATTCTGGATTTGGGCTGCGGGACGGGACAGTTAACTGCAAAGATTGCTGAAAGTGGTGCTTTTGTGCGAGGTATTGATTCTTCTTTGGCGATGATTTCTACGGCTCAATCTAATTATCCTCACATTGATTTTGCGGCTGCGGATGCGAGAAATTTTCAAGTGGAAGAGCCGTTAGATGCTGTGTTTTCTAATGCGGTTTTGCACTGGATTAAGCAGCCGGATGCTGCGATCGCTTGTGTGGAAAAAGCGCTGAAGCCGGGAGGGCGTTTTGTGGCTGAGTTTGGCGGTAAGGGGAATGTGGGGACGATCGCCCGCGCGCTTTTGAATGTTTTGTCGGAAATTGGCTGCGAGGAGCCTGAATCGCTTAATCCTTGGTATTTTCCGAGTATCGGCGAGTATGCTCTGCTTCTGGAAAACCACGGTTTTGATGTCAGTTATGCGGTTTTGTTCGATCGCCCGACTCCCCTAGAATGTGGCACCGCTGGTATGGTAAATTGGATTGAGATGTTTGCTGGCGGGTTTTTGTCGGGTTTGTCGCCGGAAGTGCGATCGCACGTAATTCGTACAGTTGAAGAACATTTGCTGCCTGTCCTTTACCGCGATGGTAATTGGAGTGCAGATTATCGCCGAATTCGCGTTGTTGCTGTCAAGAAATAGCCGTAGGGTGCGTCGCGATCGACAATCTTCAACTACGATATAAAATCTCACGGCGACGCACCCTACTTCTACTTGATGCTATAACTAGAAACCGTATTTTCCAACAACATAGCAACAGTCATCGGCCCGATTCCTCCGGGTACTGGTGTTATAAATTCGGCTACTGTTTTAACCGCATCAAAATCTACATCTCCAGCCAAACGGCTAGTACCGTCTGGATTGACGACGCGGTTAATACCAACATCAATTACTACTGCTCCCGGTTTAACCATATTAGCTGCAATCATTTCGGTGCGGCCGACAGCAGCAATTAAAATATCGGCTTGGCTGGTAATTGATTCTAGGTTTTGCGATCGCGAATGAGCTACAGTAACAGTGCAATCGGCTTCTAACAGCATCAGCGCCATCGGTTTACCCACCAAAATACTGCGTCCCAAAACAACAGCATTTTTTCCTTTCAAATCAATCTGGTATTCTTGCAACAGTCGCATCACTCCTGCGGGAGTACAACTGCGTAAACCTTGCTCGCCCCGCACCAAGCGGCCTAAATTTACAGGATGAAGTCCGTCAGCATCTTTGTCGGGGGCAATTTGGTACAGCAGCGAAATTGCATCTAGGTTTTCTGGTAGCGGAAGTTGTACTAAAATGCCGTCTACTCGATCGTCCTCGTTGAGCGCATGAATTGCAAGTTCGAGTTCCGCTTGAGTCGCGTTTGCTGGATAATGCTGGCCAAAGGAAGCTATGCCAACTTTAGCGCAGGCTCGCTCTTTGTTGCGGACGTAAGCCGCGCTGGCTGGGTTGTCTCCCACCATTAGCACCGCAAGTCCCGGAGGACGCCCAATCTGGGGCTGTAGGGCGCGGACTCGATCGCTCAGCTCGCTTTGAATCTTTGTTGCTAAAGCTTTGCCATCTAGTATTTGAGCAGTTTTGGCATCCATTGTAGACTAAGGGTTAGGGGCTGACGAGTTTAAATTTTAGCTTAACTGCCGTCAAGGACTACACTAGAGAAATTTCTGACTTGCGATCGATTCTAAGGATTCTGTTAGAGTAAGTCGTATCACAATCTCAAATCTCTAATCATTTGACAAATGACTACTATAATTCAGCAAGTTTGGATTCAAAGATACTCCATAGGTTCTTTATTGCTAATACTGACTAGCGGTTTGCTCAGTTGTGGCAATGTACCTATGTCTCAACTCCATCTCGGTTTGAATGTTGCTAGCATTGGCGACATTCAACAAAAGCGGCAAGTTGATGGTGAAGTTTATCTCCGAGGAAAGGTGGAAAATCGCGCTCCGTTTGTGGGGAATGCGGCTTATCAAATTCAAGACGGTACTGGTAAGATTTGGATTTTAACTAAGCAAGCTTTGCCTAAGCTTGGCGATGAAGTGTTGCTCAAGGGAGAAGTCCGCTTTAAGAGTATCACCGTGAAGGAATTGGCAGGCAAGGATTTAGGTGAAGTTTATATTGAGGAAATGGAACAATTAAATCGCACTCCAGCGGCTGATAAAGCAAAATAACTACACGCTAATTTTTTTTCAATAATTAAGTACCTGTATTTCATGAAAATCCAAGGTTTGTAGTTGCGCTTGAGCGCTTTTGCTTTGGTTATTTGTGCTGAAACGCGATCGAGTTTATGAGCTTTTTCCTTTATTTTACAGTTTAGGATGAAACAAAGTTTCGACCGGGGCGAGTTTAGAAGCTTCTTCGTTTTTATTATTATAGATTTGGGTGAACCTCTCTCTAGTCAAACTTCTTCCCTTGACTAATGAGTGATGCTGTGCGCGAGTTCTTAAGCTCGCAAAACATGACTTCTTCCCTCTTCCCTCTTCCCTCTTCCCTCTTCCCTCTTCCCTCTTCCTTCTTCCTTATGACTCAAATTCACGTGGCGATCGCAATTTTACACAAAGACGGCAAGTTTCTCTGCCAGTTACGGGACGATATTCCGAATATCAGGTATCCCGGACATTGGGCTTTGTTTGGCGGACACTTGGAACCGGGAGAAACTGCCCAAGTGGCTCTGCTGCGGGAATTAGTAGAGGAAATTGGCTATGCTCCTGCAACTGTTTCTTTTTTCTGTCGCGATGTCGAAGGAGATATTGTGCGCCACGTATTTCACTCACAACTTACTGCGGATGTCAACGATTTAGTTTTGCAAGAGGGTTGGGATATGCAGTTGTTGACAGTGGACGATATTCGGGCTGGTAAATGCTATTCTGAAAAGTCTGGAGATGTGCGACCTTTTGGCATTCCTCACCAACGGATTTTATTGAATTTTATCGAGTCGATTTGAGACTCTACTTATAAGTTGTCCCTGATTTTTGAAATTCTTGTGGGGCGGGCTAGAAGCTCACCCCAAAGGTAAAAACTAAATGCACAATAGCTTAGTCGTAAGGGGCGCAGTACGCACCCTAGATTTCAGGTTTTTTAACAGCTAAGAACGAGCCGCAATCATTCCCGTCTGCCGTGCGTAGGCAAATAGCCCTCCGGCATCAATTACCGGCCCGACATCTCCTAAAGGCTTGAGGGAGTAAGTCAGGTTTTGAGTGTGGTTGATAATTCGATCGCCCTCAAAGTCGATCGTCACTTCTTGCCCTGTTACAAATGAGTCGCAAAGTCGATCGACCGATTCGATCGGATACAATTCGCCAGTCGCCGAGCAATTGCGAAAGAAAATCCGCGCGTAAGACAAGGCTACCACTGCTGTGACGCCCGCAGCCCCCAGAGCGATCGGAGCGTGCTCCCGCGAAGAACCGCAACCAAAATTTTCGCCCGCAATGATAATCGGATACCGGGTTTTGGTTTCGCCGGCTTCCATAAACTTGCCGTAGCGATCGGGCAACCCAATCATCGCATAACTGCCTAGTTTCTCGTACTCGTCCGGCTTCGAGGGAACCAAGGTCAGGTATTCGGCTGGGATAATTTGATCTGTATCGATGTTGTCATCTAAAACAAAAATTTGACCGCTAATTACTTTACCCATAGTTTATTTCCTGTTGTCTCGCTCAATTCTGTGGCGATCGTGTTAAGTGGGATCCGGTATGCAAGATTTGCATCTGTTAATTTTAACCTGGCACTGTCAGTGATAACGTGTATAGGTAAAAATTAGATCCGAGACTTTGGATTAACAATTAACAGATTGCGAAGCGTCAATTATAGTGTTATGGCGAATCAAATAGATGACATTGCTCGGCAAGCTCGCGAGGGCTCCGTTGCATCGATTATTCAAATCCTTAACGACCAACTGGCACACGTAGGTGTCAGAGCTAGAGCCGTGTTTGCTTCTGGCATACTGCAACTGCTGTGCGAAGCTGCAACACCCCAACTGCTCGAACAGTCTAGTTTGGTCGATCGCATCCGAGAAATTTTGGAGAATCTCTCGCCCCGCAATATTCGCCGAGTCAACATCAACAGCCGGCTGGTGCGAGAACACCAACTGCTGTGGCTCGAAGAAATTAGCCGCGATCCAGAAAATCAATTGCTGTGGTCTCAAGAAATTAAACTCAGAAAGCCGAACTTGTTCAAGCGTTTGGCCGCCGCCCATCACGAACGCCAAGCTGAAGAGCGGGCTTTGCCGAGAATCGCTGCTCCTCGATCGATGCAGCAACCGCGACAATTTAAGCGCGGTATCGTCGGCGGCGTCAGCTTGAGCGTGTTGTTGCTGGTTGCGGTGGCCGCCATCTACAAAGGACTCAATTCCCCAGTGCCAAACAGCACAGCCGCCACCACCCAAGCAGTTGCCAGTCCCAGTTCCTCAGAAGCAACACCTGCTGTCAAAACTTCTAAGGAAAATGCTAATTCTGCTGCTGACTCTTTTTCCCAAGCAGTGCGGGTGGCAGAGCAAGCAGCCACCCAGGGCAAAACCGCTCAATCTCGCGAAAATTGGTTAGTAGTGGCTGCTAAGTGGCAGCAAGCTTCGGATTTGATGGCCGCCGTACCTTCAAATCATCCCCGCTATGCAACGGCTGTTAACCGGACGGTACTTTATCGCCAAAATAGCGATCGAGCCCAACAGGAAGCACAAAATAAGTAAGCAGGGAAGTCCCATAAATTTAACAATAGAACTAGCCCAGCGTTTCTAGAACTTGCGATCGATGAGTAGTCGAGCAAAAACTTCGTAACTCTCAGATCGATCCTGAGGGAGGATTTTTTAATTTTTCATTTTTGCGATCGGCGTCACTCGATCGCATGATTTATATCACAATAAAATTTTATCAGGATCACAAACTTAAATAAGAAACATCAGAGAGTTAGGAGAGAGGTGTCACGAAGCGGTCTCAAGAAAAGCTTCATAACTCAGAACAGTCAAAATTAGTGGAAATGGAATTTATCCTCATCTGCTCAAGGGTGCTAAAGTTCATCCCGCACAGATCCAAGGGCTAGAAACTGTAACTAGATTGTTAGACAAAGCTGCCCATATGCGCCCGATCGTGGGTAGCTTTTGTCTTCTGTTAGGTTTTCCATACTTGCTGCGGTGTCTGATATTGGTCACAATAAGACAGTGCAAGCAAGAAATATATGCCGTGCTCCAAATAAAGGAATGCCATGCTACTCGGATTTAAAACCGAATTAAAACTCAATGCCCGACAGCGAATACTGCTAGCCAAACATTGCGGGGTAGCGCGTCACGCTTGGAATTGGGGACTGTGGTTGACTAAAAACATTCTCGACCACAATCAAGCAAACCCCAAGGAAAAACTCAAATTTCCCACAGCTATTGACCTGCACAAACTGTTAGTAGCTATGGTTAAATCAGAGAATGCTTGGTATTACGGGTGCAGCAAATCTACACCGCAGAGCGCATTAATAGCATTGCGAGAAGCATGGAAGCGGTGTTTTAAAAAGACTGCTGGGGTACCGAAGTTTAAGAGAAAAGGACGGCGAGATTCTTTCACGTTGGAAGGGACAGTTAAAATAAGCGGGAGTAACAAAATCCAAGTTCCTGTAATTGGCGTCCTCAAGACTTATGAAAGGCTACCACAAGTATCAACCAAGTCTTGCGCGATATCCCGTATTGCCGACAGGTGGTTTATCAGTTTCAGATTTGATGTAGAACAGGAAGAGTCATGCCAAACAGATATTGTAGGAGTTGACCTCGGTATTAAAGCATTGGCTACTCTATCGACAGGTGAAGTAGTTATCGGTGCTAAATCCTACAAAAAATATGCAGCAAAACTCTCAAGGATGCAATGGTTGAGTCGTCATAAAGTCATCGGTTCGAGCAATGGTCAAAAAGCACAAGTCAAGATAGCTAGACTGCATAGAAAGATAGCTAACATCCGTAAAGATACGTTGCACAAACTAACGACATTACTTGCCAAAAACCACGGTGTAATAGTCATAGAGGATTTGAATGTATCTGGGATGATGGCTAATCATAAACTAGCTGCATCGGTTGCTGATATGGGTTTCTTTGAGTTCCGCCGCCAGTTAACCTAGAGCGTGCAAGTTGTACGGTTCAAAGTTGGTAATAGTTGACCGTTGGTTCCCAAGCTCAAAAACCTGTTCTAATTGTGGAACCAAAAAAGACACACTTTTTCTTTCGGAACGGGTGTTTGAGTGCAGCCATTGCGGCAAAGTCATTGACCGTGACTTGAACGCAGCAATTAATTTGTCAAAAACCGTCAGTTAGGCGGAGTTAGCCTGCGGACTGGACCAGTGCCGACACTACCAGGATGAAACAGGAAGTAAGCTTTAAAGTCCAGCTTTGTATAAAGTTGGGTAGCTTTGGGTAAGTCTTATGTAGCGGTAGAAAACAGCAAAATAGAACTCGGTCGGATCTGAGTAAGTCTTTTACAGATTTAGTTACCCGCCGACGGGCTGCGCCAACGCAGAAAGCAGGCTCATAACAGTCCAACCGACTGTTATATATAGGTTCTATATATGCAGCACGAATCTGCTTAAACATCATTAAAAAAAAGAAAGACTTCGTTGCCATGATCGATTACCAGGGAAATCAAGACTTTACTCCGATCGACCAATCGCCTTCAGAGTCTCGCACTTTGCATCTACCACAAATGGCAGAACCAGTATCAGTCCAAAAATTTCTGGATCGTCTTATGCAGTACCAGGTCGATCCTGCCCTTGTCGGGCGGCAAATTTACCAAATTCTCGCGACCAAAATCGATCGAGAAATCCTGCTGCTACAAATAGCAAAAACTTTGGGGGTTGCTTGTGGGGTAGATTTCTGTTTGGTTGCTGCTGTAGCTGACCAGAAAGTAGTAATTCCGAATGCTTGCTGGCTTCAGAAGAGCGATCTGCCAAACGCTGCGGATGCAAGTAAGATACCCGAAGACTCCCAAAGCACAAAATTAGAATCGCCTAGCATATCGCTCGAACATCCTGTTTTCGCAAACCTGCTAGCAGACGGCGAGATAGTAGGGATCTCCGACTATCTTGATACTCCTTTGACAGCTTCATCGCCCAATTCCCCTGTGACACCGCTGCCTTGTCGGGCAATTTTGGCAGCGCCTGCGCGATTTGGAGGGGCTGTAAATGGGACGATCGTTCTTGGTAAGTTGCAACCTCACGAGTGGTCAGCAACGGATCGCCAGCGCTTAGAAGCAGCATCAGAGGCGATCGGTATCGCGATTGCTCACCTTCAAAAAACTCAAGAAATTGCCAGTTTAAACGAACAGTTACAGCAACAAGCTAAATACAAAAATCTACTCAGGTCAGTTGCTATTGCGATCGACACCTGTTCAGAAGTCGATCGAATTTTGCAGCAAGTTATTGAAAATACCGTCAATACCTTGCAAGTAGATAGAGGTCAAATACTGCTGTTCAAAGATACAGACTCCCCCGCAACAAAAGCCTCCGTCAATCAAACTCCCAAAGCCAAAATAGTATTAATTGGTGAATCTGCACCGACCAAAAATGAAAGTAAACCAGCAATAGAACCAAAAGATTCTGGGAAACAAAGCTCGAAAGCCAAATCCAAAACCCAGGCAAAAAGTGCTAATTCCAAATCCAAAAGTTCTAACTCCAAACAAAATAACTCTCCCACTTTTTGGCTGTCGGAATCTAATTTGTGCGATCGAGCATTCCAGAGCGCACCCCAACCTCTCGCCCTTGCTGACGCCAGCGAATTAATCGACAAGGAACAAGAGGGAGCCGCAGAAATCTTGAAACTCCAAGGTATTCGGGGGTTGCTGGTAATTCCCATCATGCACGCAAGCAGACAGGAAATTGTCTTAGGGTTCTTGGTTTTGCAGCACTCCGAGCCGCGCCCTTGGAACCCTGAAGAATTAGAAATTCTGGAATCAGTCTGCGCTCAAGCGAGCAGGGCGATTATTCAAACTCAGATATTCAAGGAAGTGCAAACCCAAGTCCAAAAAAGAGATGCTGAGTTGGAAGAAAGTATCAACGTGCAGGAGAAACTGCACGAACAATCTGCCAATCAACTAGAGCAACTACGCAAATTGAAGCTGATTAAAGACGAGTTTATCGACAATGTTAGTCACGAGTTGCGTACCCCTTTAACAATCATGAATCTGGCAATTCTGATGCTCAAACAGGCCGAACAGCCATCAGCAAGTCGGGCTAATTATCTCGACATTCTAGAGCAGCATTGTGCTAAGGAAGCCGCCCTGGTTCAGGATTTGCTAACCTTCAAGCAATTTGAGCGTCAGCCACTTCCTCTTTATCCAGTCAACATCGATCTCAACCTTTTAATTAAAGATTTAGTTGTGGATTTTGAGAAAAAGTGGGCGGATAAGGGATTGACTCTGAAGGTGGATGTGCCGAAGTTTACCCCTTCCTTGGAAAGCGACCCGGACAGTCTTAAGCGGGTGCTACTGGAACTGCTGACGAATGCTGGAAAATACTCGGCTTCTGAAACAACGGTAGTTTTTCAGGCGTCTGAGGTAGCCAGCGATATTGTCCTAAGTGTGTCTAATTTCGGGCGTGGCATTCCTGATGCTGATTTGCCCCACATCTTTGAAAAATTCCGTCGCGGTACTGGCATTACCAACAAAGCGATCGCCGGTACGGGTTTGGGTCTAGCCCTGGTAAAGTCTTTAGTGCAGCACTTGAATGGTACTATTGATGTGTCTAGTTGTCCGGCAGAAAGTTCTGAATCTGACGAGTTGTGCCGCACATCTTTTACTGTGACTTTGCCAAAAATTCCAGCGGAACTATTGAATCTATAATAGTTGGGTTGAGAAGCAGTCCTGAATTGCCAGCAGGTTTGTAGTGCGGACTTCAGTCCGCATAATGCTACAAACAGGTTTGTAGTGCGGACTTCAGTCCGCATAATGCTACAAACAGGTTTGTAGTGCGGACTTCAGTCCGCATAATGCTACAAACTTTTATTGTTATGGTAATTAGTCGGACATCATATTAGTAGTTGTGCTGGCAGAAACTGATAAAATTATAGTTGTAATAATTATCATTTTTTGATTGGATACTTCGTAAAAAATTAAGATATTTTAAATCCAATAGATTTGCAAAAAGGTAATATAAAATAGGTTGAAATTAGTGTATTTACGCGATGATAAAGGGGTAAATTAGGGGTGTTTTGAGGGCGAAGTCTGATAAGTTGAACAGCAAATTTAAAGTAATTAGTTGGTGGGAACCCACCAACAAAATCAGTTCGGCTCGATCGCTCAACATTTGATAAATTTATGACCAACATGAAAAACATCTGCCAAAAACTTGCCGTCGCAGCAGCCAGCGGTGCGATCGGTTTTGCAGCCCTTGAAGCGCTCCCTGCCAAAGCAGCTTCGTTCGCACTGGGAAATTCCACTACCCCACTATTGATTGAATTTTCTGGTAATGTAACGCTCGATGCGGTAAATCAAGCGTCCATGGGACTTGACGCGCTTGATTCATTCCAAGCCAAATTCTGCTAAAGAGGGCAGGCACGGGGGCACTGCCCCTACAACTGTCAACTGTTGAAGGTGTTTGGCTGCAAGTAAATTCCGTTATTTGTCGGGTATTTCTATCTGAGCCGATCGCTTGCTGCAATTTCCAGTTAAAATCGTTGCGGTGCACTTCAATAGATCGCGACGAATATTATGCTCACAAAAGCAGCACCTAAACTCCTGCGTTGGCAACGTTCTAAATATTCGCCGCTGGCACGACAAATAGACGTTTTTGCTGCGACGGTAAAGTTTATGTTTTTTTTGTGGTGGGATGGACTGCTGCAAGATAAGTCTGCTCATACTAGAAGAATTCGCGCCCATTGGTTGGTCAATACTTTGCTGGATTTGGGCCCGACTTTTATTAAAATCGGGCAGTCTCTCTCGACTCGCGCGGATTTGCTGCCGCTGGAGTATGTCAAGGAGTTGGAACAGTTGCAGGATCGGGTTCCTGAGTTTAGTTCCGAAGAGGCGATCGCCCTTGTAGAATCTGAGTTAGGCAAAGATATTTACGCTTTGTACCGCGATTTTGACCCGTTGCCCATTGCCGCAGCGAGTCTGGGACAGGTGCACAAGGCGAGGCTGCACACCGGGGAAGATGTGATTGTGAAGGTGCAGCGCCCGGGTTTGGAAAGATTATTCGATTTGGATGTGAAGGCGGTGCGCCAAGTAATGCGTTTGTGCGATCGCTATTTGCCTGGGACGCGCAAGTACGACCTAGAATCTCTTTATCATGAGTTTTTTAAGATTTTATATCAAGAGATTGACTACGTGCAAGAAGGTAAAAATTCCGATCGCTTCAGCCATAATTTTCAAGAATATCCTCAGATTATTGTCCCGAAAGTCTACTGGCAGTACACGACTAAAAAAGTGCTGACTTTAGAATACGCGCCAGGGATTAAGGTAGATGATAGGATTAGTTTAGAGGCGATTGGAGTAGATATTACGAAGCTCAATCAACTCGGAATTTCCTGTTACTTAAAGCAGTTGTTAATTGACGGTTTTTTCCAAGCTGACCCGCATCCGGGAAATTTGGCGGTGACAGAAGATGGTAGCTTAATATTTTACGATTTTGGGATGATGGCAGAGGTGAAGTCTCTGGCTAAGGACGAAATGGTCAAGACTTTTTTTGCTGTGCTGAGAAAGGATACCGATCGGGTACTCGATACTTTAATTGCGATCGGCTTAGTGGAGCAGATGCCGGATATGATGCCGGTACGCAGGCTGATTGCTTTTCTGCTGGATAAGTTTATTGATAAGCCGATCGACTTTCAAGCATTCAATGAAATCAAGAACGAACTGTACATCATGTTCGAGCAACAACCCTTTCGCTTACCAGCAGAAATGATGTTTATTGTCAAGTCGTTGACGACTCTCGACGGGATTGCCAGAACTCTCGACCCTCACTACAATTTCCTATTATGCGCTCAGCCTTTTGTCAAGAGTATTGCGGTGAGTAAAGGACGGAAAAATGCGATCGCAGAATTGGCTGTCCAAGCACGAAATTTTATTACATATAAATTGCAGCAACCTAGTAAGGCGGAAGTTTTTCTGAAGCGTTTGGAGAGTCGAATCGAAGATGGGGAGTTGCAAATTCGAGTCCGCAATATCGAGAGCGATCGCGCCCTGAAACGCATTAACCTAGCGCTAAAAACTCTGATTTTTGCCTGTATGGCGGGTTTTGGGGCGCTGACGGGTGCAGTGCTGCTGGTGGGCGGATATCAAACGGGGGCGATCGTAGCTTTTGGTGTGTCGGGAGGCGTTGGGTTGTTGGTGCTGCGTGCTTTGCTAGACTTGCTGGTGAGGGAAAAGGTCGATCGAATGGTCGAAAAATAAATATAGCGGTTCTCACAAAGATCGGGTACGTTGTTGGGCTTCAGCCCTCTTAGCCTAAGTGGTTATATAAGCTGTCAGTCATACCTCATCTTTTTGATTGAGAAAAGCCGTACTTGGTAATTGCGTTCATCGAGCTACGAGCGATAGACTTAGCTATAATTATAGGCAATCAGTTATACTAAATTAGTAACTAACTTGCGATCGGATATGACTGCGGTAACTATCCTGCCTGTAATTAATACCAACGGTGAGAAATCCTATCGCGCTATTGCGGGCGATCGGCAATCTGTCGGTCAAACTGCGGGTCAAGCTTTAGATGCTTTGACTTCTTTGTTAGGCGAAACAGACTTCAGCGCATTAATAGTCATTCAAAGGTTTAATCCTGACGAATTATTTACTATACAGCAACAAAAACAATTATCAGAGTTAATGAATTTGTGGCGTACAGCGCGCGATCGAGGACAAAATCTTTCTCCCCAACAACAAGCGGAATTAGAAAGTCTTGTCGAAGCTGAACTGAAAGCTGCTACTATTCGGACAGAAGTTCTCGTACAACAATCGAGCTGATGAATCCTAACTACAATTTAGTAGCAGATCGTGCTGCTCATCGTTGCGAATATTGCCGCGCACCTGAAATCGTATTTAACTTTCCTTTCGAGATTGAACATATTATTCCACTTTATCGAGGCGGTAATAATGAGATTTCAAACTTAGCATTAGCTTGTCGCTCTTGCAATCTGCGGAAAGGAACTAATACAAGCGGAATTGATTCTACATCTAATACAGAAGTTTCGCTGTTTCACCCAAGAGAAAATAGGTGGGAAGAGAATTTTCAAGTGCAAGCTGAGTCAGGTGCGATCGCAGGAATGACACCAGTAGGTAGAGTAACAGTTACAGCTTTGGGAATGAATTCTCAATCACAGTTAATAGCGCGACAACTATGGATTCGTTTAGGTTTATTTCCGTAACTTTGCGGAGCGCGGGTAATCAAACTGCCAATATCAGTTAAAGTTGGCATAGGTAAATCTGTGGTTAAAAATTAGAATTTGAGTATAGCATAAATTTATTAATTTTTGAGCTATAATCAAATCAACCTGCCCTAAGTGTTCCAGAAGATAAGAAGCAGGAGTATTTGGTATGTCAACTACTGTTCGAGAAGTTTACGATCGCGTTCTGTCTACCCTTTCACCAAAGGATAGACTGCGCTTGGCAACTCTTATTCTCAACGATTTGGTGCAGCAAAATCTATCGGTTGTCGATGAAAGCGAGACTTGGACTGAAGAAGATAAACTCGATATAACGGCGTTTTCTTTGCAGTACGCAGCCACCATTTTTCCTGAAAATGAGGTGATGTAATAGTGTCTTTTAATCCTGGTGATGTGGTAACAGTAGATTTTCCAGGTGTCACTGGCATTAAACGTCGTCCGGCTGTAATTCTATCATCAGTTACCTATAACACAACCCGCCGCGATGTAATAGCTGGACTCCTGACTACACAGACAACTGCTTTAGCCGTAACTGATTATATACTCCAAGATTGGGCAACAGCAGGTTTACGAGTCGCTTCGGTTTTTCGCAGTTTTATTGTCACTCTACCGCCATCTTCCAACTTAGTTCTAATCGGTCATCTTTCGGAACGTGACTGGAAGGAGGTTCGTGCTTGTTTGAAAGTCGCTCTTGCGGATTTGGAATGATATAGTTGTTACTGTTGGACGAAGAAGTGTTCGACAATATCCTCTTTAGAGTAGATTATAATTGAATTTTGCCGACTTTAATTTATAAAATATTTTGCCCTACTACCGTGCTTCTACATACTCACAGAGAGTAGTTGGTTCGGGAATGGGTAAACCCTCCTCTCGCAATCCTTCTAAGTGAAATTCGATCGCTTCTTTAATTTGCTGCTGTACTTCCGCAAGACTAGCGCCTGTGGCTGCACATCCGGGTAAATCGGGTGCATAAGCTGAATAGTTATTGGGTGTTTTTTCAATGACAATGGCATAACGCATCATTTAGTCTCGACTTTAGAGTTGATTAGGACTTACGCACTCACCAAAGAAACCGGGTTTTTACCGAATTTGCTGGCTACAATCAAATATTTCGTAAAAAACCCGGTTTCTGAGCCCCAAACAGTTTGTGTTGGCCAATTGCTACGATCCGAATTTCGCGAGTCTGTTGTTTGAAGAGTGATATCAAGGCGTAGCAGGTAATGAAATGACCAAAAGCCGATAACTTCGTAGAAAAAGGTTCTCACAAAAAGACTTGACAAGGGGCTGAAATCGCTATAGATTACAGCTTACAGCTCTCGATGCGAGAGAAGAACGCACCCCCAACCCCAAACTACCTTTTCTGCACCATCTAACAATATTACCGTAGGCCCCATTACAATATTATCATTCGTCCAACAAAACGGGAGGTGGCCTACTGGTGCTTGTTTATTAAAGGTTAGGTCTCTTTTATTCAACCAACTTCCTCCTTTTCTCCAACCGACACGATCGCCCAGCTTGCATTCACTCTCATAATCAACTTTACCGCCTACTTCCAACCAGATTTTTTTCTGGACGCTAAAGCCAAAACGACCCTGACTGTATTTTACCCACAATTGGTCGATCGTTCGCAAATCATCGCAAGGAAAATTCTCGATGGATTCCTTTGTAAAATAGCCTTCCTTCTCCCGTCTAGCAGCTTTCAACATCACCTTGAGTGTTTCCTCATCCGCCTCTTGCCACTTCCCCGCAGCCAATAAATCCCCCAGACGAGTATAGTCAACACCCATCGCTGATTTAAGCTGTACCGAAACACCGGCAACCGTTGACGGAATTGGTTCCCGCAGATAACTCAACCAATCTTGCATCGACTGCGGCCGCTTTTGCGCTTCGGATGCCATCCCTTTTTCTATTGCTAAACTCACCCAATCTTGCACCCCAAAATTTTTCGCAGGTGGCAATGCTTCATTTCTAAAATGCCGATTGAGGGAAGCTGTTGGCGCTTTTCCCGTTACCGCATAATACAACGATGCAGCTAAAGCATAAATATCAACCGTTGGTTTACCACTGCCTTCAATATGCTGTTCCCAAGGAGCAAAAGCAGGGTTATGAGGATGTCTGCTACTAATAACAGTCGGCATTAATTCATTTGCCAGCCCAAAATCAATTAACACTGCTTGCCCGTTGGGACGCAACATAATATTACCTGGATGGGCATCTCGATGGACAATTCCTGCTTGGTGAACCTCGCTTAATGCTTCTCCAATTTGGCGGATAATTGCCACTGCTTCTGTATCCGGGAGTCTGCCTTGTTGCCGTACAGTATTATATAAACTTTCCCCGACGATTAAATCCATTACCAAACAGTGAAGGCCTCTTTCCTCAAACAAATCGCTAATGCGGACAATTCCAGGATGGGCGTTTTGGCAAAATTTGGCTAAGATTTGCCCTTCGCGGATAAATCTGCGGACAAAGTTGGGATATTCCGGGTCATTTTGCAAACTCAGATTCGGCGTTTTGAGAACAACTTGATAGTTAAGTTGCAAGTGTGTGGCTTTGTAAGTCATGCCAAATCCCCCCATTCCGAGGATGGTGTCAATGCGGAAAGGGCGAGTTTTGAGGATTTGTCCGGGCGTCCACAGCATGGCAGGTTGTTTAAATTCTCTCTAATTGCTAATTATGATAAGCTGTCTCGCCTTTAAAAAGCAATGAACAGGAAGCAATAACAGGATTTACCGACTCCGACAAAGAAACCGGGTTTTTACCGAATTTGTCGATTTTCATCCTGGATTTTCGACAAAAACCCGGTTTCTGGCCGCCCGCAAACCAAAGAAACCGGGTTTTTTACCGAATTTGCGAGTTTCAACGCGTCTTCTCAGCCAAAACCCGGTTTCTGGGCTCATGCGTAAAGCTTTTAAGTTAAATTACAAAGTTTCTACATACTCGCACAGAATTATCTCGATCGCTCTTGTAGCTATCCCTCCTTAGCTATTTTTACTTGATTTGATAAATGTAAGCATCATCAATGTACCTATGATTGATGCTTTGATTCGTTATCCGTCTTCCTGAGAAACTTGATTTGAAACGTTGTTGTAACTCACGCAATCCCTGAATTAATTTATCTTTGACGCTGACTGCGACAAGGGCTGTCCAATCAATTTTTAACTCAGGTTCTACCTCACGAAAGACTGATAGTATTGCGTGGTAAGTTTTAAGTGGGCCTTTCTTATCGTATAAAGGTGAGGTGAGCATCAATCGCCAGCTTTCCGGTTCTGGTGCGTAGATCCAGAGCGCAGAATCAACTGATAAACCTGCTGCATTAAGAGCGTCTATTAGTCTTTGACCTTCTTCTATTTCTTGACTTACCAATGTTGCTGTACCCATTGTAAAATTCCGTGATTGGGGTCGGTAATTGCTGAGTAAATATCCAGGGCTTTTTGTCGGTCATGTTTTTTGTAACGGCTTTCTTCTGACCAATCTTTAACAACTACCCATGCAGTTAAAAAGTCTACATCTCTTAGCAGAGTTTTTAATTCTGCATCAAGTTTAGCAACTTTAACAAGTTTTTCTAAATCGTGGGTGTAACTGTCGAAAACAGTTTTTTTGTCAGGAAAGTCGAATTTCCTGGTTTGTTTTGCAATGCAAGCTTTTAAAGCGCATTCTATGACATAACCGCTGAGATAATAAGCACCAGAGTATTGACGATTTTGGAGCAGCACTTCTACTTCTTTAAGTCGAGTGAGTGCGATGTTTTGTAAATCTCGCCTATTCAAAAATTTAGCTTACCTCCATGAAATCAGCAAGAAGACCGGGCGGTTGAAACCGCGTCTGGATTTACAATTATCCAATACGAGAGGAAGTTCAACCCACCAAATGCAAAAATGATACCTAGCGTGTGGGTTGGGCTTGTTGCCTTTACCAGTTGCTAGATATCATTTTGATATCACAGTTAAATTTTCAATACCCCCAGGGGAATTCGAATCCCCGTCGCATCCGTGAAAGGGATGTGTCCTAGGCCTCTAGACGATGGGGGCGCGTTTTGCGTTGCGTTTGCTTGTGTTCCGCACCTTTATTACCTTAACTAATCTTTCTGAATTTGTCAACTACTTTGCGAAAGTTTTTTTTCTAGTCGTCCGAAAGTTGCTCGCAGTAGGCTTTGAGGATGGCGGCGCAATTGCCGATCGCCCCCAAGTGAGCAATTTCAAACCCGTGCGTATTCTGCGTGGGGAAACTCAAACAAGCGGCGCGGGCCACATGACCGAATTTCATGGCGATCGAAGCATCGCTACCAAAACCGCTAATCCCCGCCAACTGCACCTCGACGCCCGCTGTGGAGGCTGCTGCGCGCAATTGGCCATTCAATCCTTCATCGTAGACTCCGTAGCCGTCCTGAACCAGCAACACCGGGTTTTCGCCATCTGCGATCGGGTATTCCGGCGCGATCGGGCAAATTTCCAAAGCAATCAGCGCGTCCAACGGCTGGCGCTGCGTGAAATACAAAGCCCCGATCGCCCCAACTTCCTCCTTCGCCGACGCCACCAAATAAACATCCACCGCAGGCTCTTTCAAACATTCCGCCAGAGCCAGCAAAATCGCCACTGAAGCCTTGTTGTCCAGGGTATAGCTCGCGATCCAATCTTTTAACCGGAGCGGCTGTTTGCGATGCTTTCCCACCACCATCCGCGTGCCCGGCCGAATCCCAGCCTCGGCTAATTCCTCGGTAGTACACTTGGTTTCGATCCAGGCATTTTCCCACTTGACAGCAGCATCTTCCTGCTGAGCTTTTTGAGGAGATTCGTGAGAAACGTGGCGACTTCCAAAGCTGAGAATGCCACTAATTGTTTGCTTGTCGCCCAATAAATCGACGACGCCTTCGCCGTAAACCCAAGGAAAGGCGCCGCCCAACCTGCGGACTTCGACGCGGCCCCGATCGCCTATTGTTTTAACTAGGGCGCCAATTTCGTCTTTGTGGGCGGTAATGGCGATCGACTTTTCTCGATTGCGCCCGGGAATTAGGGCGATCGCATTATCCGCGCGATCGATCCAAGCATTCACTCCCAGGGCTGCGAATTTTTCCATCAACCGCTGGTTAATTTCTGACTCCATACCGCTGGGGGAGTGCAGCATGACTAATTCTTCGATTGTTTGAAATAGGCGATCGAACTCTAACATTTTTGATTCCCGGATTTGGGAGCGTATTTTGACATATATTAAAGCAGATTTTTTCTGGGTAGGAATCGTATTTTCTGAAGTGAATCTAATTTTTTTTGAACCGCAGAGGGCGCAGAGGGCGCAGAGAGCGTTATTATAAAAATGATTTTTTTTTAATATTCTTCTATGCTTGTCAATAAAATACTGCAACTTTTGCAACGTAAAATCCGCGCCCAAAAGTTAGGTATAGAATTCAAGAGGGTTGCTAGCTTTAATTTGCCCGGTAATTTAATTGTGCAAGGAAATCGCCAACAAGTAAACTTGCCGGAGGAGAAAGGCATGGATGGAGAATTTATTGAAGTGCTTTTAGATGACTGTTACGGAGTGGAACAATTATCTGAATCGCTGATGAAAGTTCTCGATATCGGGGCGAATGTCGGGTTGTTTCCGATCGCCGCCCGGAATCGATTTCCTCAAGCTGTAATTCACGCCTACGAAGCTAATCCAAACTTAGAAATTTACCTCAAACATCAATCTGAAATTGCCAATTTTACCTATTTTATGGAGGCTGTGGGAGCCGAAGATGGTAGAGTAGTTCTGGATATTCGGGAAGTATCGGGAAAAACGCGATCGCGCGTCAGCGAAAACGGCGATGTACCGATGGTATCGTTGAAAAGGGCGATCGATCGCATTGGCGGCAGCGTCGATTTAGCCAAAGTAGACTGCGAAGGTGCAGAATGGCTGTTATTTGAAGACCGAGATTCTTGGCAACTCGTGCAAAACCTGTCTTTAGAATATCACTTGTGGTCTGGTCACACTCACGTCGAAACCCGACAAGTTATTGAAAATTTAGGATTTCGGGTTACAAAGCAAACGCCAATAGATAAATGGTACGGCTCGATCTTAGCATCCCGAACCCCCAACCCTAAATAACGTTCGTAGTGAGGACTTCAGTCCTCAGACTTTTATGAGGACTGAAGTCCTCACTACGAACCAATTTTAACATAGCTTGGATTAAATCTGTTCTTCACCTTGATTAAAACTGTGCATTCCTTGATTTTCCTCGACACGCACAATAGCATCTCCGGGAGTATTGATGATGCCTTTGAATGATTCTTGACTTGCTTGCAAAGCTTGTTCCTTGTTTTTGCGATCGGCAAGTTCGCGCTGCAACTTATCAATTATCCGTTCAAAACGAGCTGCTTGCCTGAGCATTTCCTGTTCCGAAAAATCCAGCAATTGAATCAAACTAGCAACTTGATGTTCCAATAATTGATTTTCGTAAGCATTGTGAGATTGCACAATATTTGCCGATGTTTTTGAATTATTAAAAACATCTTTTTCGTCAGATAAAGACAGAGCCGTTTTGACACTAAGTGCAAAATGTTTAAACAATTGAGCTGTGCTAGGGGGAATTTTTACTTTAAGGAAAATCACTACAGTAAACAAACTTCCCGATCGCAACAGTCCCCCAAATGCCAAGACAGACTTGACTTTGTACGGGATAATTAAGGAATCTTGTTCGGGAATAAAGGGGCTACCTTTTGCCTCGGATACGTGAAAAATATTTAATACTGCTGGTTCTAATTGCAGAAACCTTTCTCCCTCGATGCCGAGGACTGTAGGAATATCTAAACCGAACTGTCTGATGGTTTCCGAAATCGCCGGTATTTTGGCTACTACTTCGGTGCTAACTAAGGGAATAGCTGTATTTTCTACTGCTGTGTGCCGAGAATTCCACTGCGGTTCTATGCCTGCGGTTGCTAGTAGAGTCCAGCATTTTATGTCGGCGGCAGGGGATTTGCCATTCATTAAGCGGCGGGCGGATTGTTGCAATGAGTCTTCTAATTCCCCGTAGGGATGAGTTTTGAACAAACGCACCAAAACACAGCTATTTTCTCCTGTTTGCGAATCGCAAAAATGTTGGTAAATATACTTGACAATTTTCTGGCTGCTGGCTTCCATACTAGCAGAATTTCTACCGAACTGGCGCAGGACTAAACTGCATTTCGCGATATCTTGTGGGGTAAATAGGGTAATATCGTACATTAGAAAACGCTCTCCCAGACTCAAACACTCTTTTTCATTTATCCTTAAGTCTGTTACTCCATCCGGAATCCTACTGAGAGTTTTTCCAAGTCTTAGTTAAAATATGTACAAAGTTTGCCAGCCAAATGTAGCGCTTGTTTGGCAGGATACAGAAATTAAGACGAATCAAGAGTAATACAAAAAATCTATTCCGCAGCGCGCACCGCGCACAGAGAGGCTGATGTATGATTTATGGCGTTTGCAAGGATTTGTGGCGGTGACTCGGGCAGAGAA
Source organism: Microcoleus sp. CAWBG27 (assembly GCF_020883145.1). Classification (NCBI taxonomy): domain Bacteria; kingdom Bacillati; phylum Cyanobacteriota; class Cyanophyceae; order Oscillatoriales; family Microcoleaceae; genus Microcoleus; species Microcoleus sp. CAWBG27. The sequence goes on along the minus strand of NZ_JAHREU010000013.1, from coordinate 16,858 downwards.
ATTAAAGTAGCGAGACTTTTCTACCAGAGTCAGGATGATAATCTAACAGGTTTGTAGTGAGGACTTCAGTCCTCAGAAAAAGAAGGACTGAAGTCCTCACTACGAACCTTTTTTGGATTTCAGTTTTCAGGAAAAGAAGGACTGAAGTCCTCACTACGAACCTTTTTTGGATTTCAGTTTTCAGGAAAAGAAGGACTGAAGTCCTCACTACGAACCTTTTTTGGATTTCAGTTTTCAGGAAAAGAAGGACTGAAGTCC